>NZ_JBISDG010000014.1:0-88696 GCF_044472985.1 Roseovarius salis
AAAGCTCCGCGCATCTCTCGGTTGCTCCACCTGCGCTTGTCGGCGTATGAACCCAAAGGACTCCGGTTCCGGCTGGATGAAAGTTCAGTGGCAGGTCAACCTTAGTAGCTCCAGTTACATGTTCCTGCCAATTCGCCAAGAACAGACCGGAATCCGGATATGTCGAAGATTGCAGTATTGGGGTTCTCGCCATAAGGGATTGTCTGGAGGACAAGTCTGTCTTCGTCCAACAACTGTTTCAGCAGGTTTCCGGCCCAATCGGGCGCGAACGTAGCTTTGCGGTCTGTCGATACGCCCCAGCGCTCCTGTATCGCCTGATCATTCCCGATTCGAACGGTTACATTCTTCCACTCCGAATAGATGTCACCCGAGTCATCCCCAAGATAATCTCCCCAAATCACGTAAGCCTCGGTCTTGTTGGACTTACAGCGAGCCACGAAAGTTATTGGCTCTCCATAGCTGGATGTACCGACCTCAGCCTCAAGCGACAGGGTAACGGTCTTCGTGTCGTCAATCGGGTTGACTGTTTTACGTACCCGCCAAGATCCGGTTTCCGCGTTCTCGGCCATGGATGATGCTATTTCATTCGAACTTTTCGCTTCATCGTGTGTGGTAATATTGTAGGTATACGTCCCGCAAAGACCGGGGCTGTTGATATCAAACGGCGGCTTAACCGACTGAAAAACCGCGAGCGCGAGGGTCGCGGGCAGGTCAAAAAGGGTTTGCTCGTAGAAAACCGCGTAGAGATTTTCTTCCGTATTCTCGCCGCCGCAGAGGGTGTTGCCGTTCCGAAGTGCGCCGGGACTGTCAGATAGTTTAAACACCTCGGCCGTATGTTTCCCGCCGGTCAATTCCCACGTTCGCCAATATGCGCCTTCGGATGTCAACTCAACAGCCGCCCCATTTCCGAAGGTCATCGTCATCGTACTGCCTTCGGACGCGAATTCTGCATTTCCTGAGAGGGTTATCGCGCCCGTAATCGCCTCTGCCGTCCTACTGAGGGGCGCAAAAGATCGCGCATCTTGCCAGGCATGATGCTCTGCTGCCGACTGAGCACTAGCGCCAGACGCGATCAAGAGTGCCACAAGGCATACTAGTTGACGTCCCAAATTATCCTCCAACAATCATCATACCGTAGCATTTTCCGGATGAATAAGGCCATTTATTGAAGTTGCGGCATTCTGTACCGAAGAGTGTTAGCAATTCGTTTCACACGAAACGGTACCGCCTTTCGCACTCACCACTTCAGCTTGTCCAGCAAGTCCCGCGCCGCATTGGTCGGCGTCGCGCGGCCCGCGGCCACGTCCCCGGCCGCCTGCTCCATCGCCGCCTTCGCCTCGGGCGTTTCCAGCCGGGCCAGAAGCCCCTGCTTCACTTCCTCGTTGAACCAGTAGCGCGCCTGCGCCTCGCGGCGGGCGTCGAAATGCCCGTGCGCGCGGCGCCAGTCGACCAGCGCGGTCATCTCGTCCCACGCGGCCTGCAATCCTTCCTCCTGCCGGGCCGAGACCATCATCGCCTTGGGAAATCCTTCCGGGTCCTGCGGGCGCTTGCGCAGCAGCCGCAAGGCGCCGGAATAGTCCGAGCAGGTGCGCGTGGCCGCGGCCTTCAGGTCGCCATCGGCCTTGTTGACGAGGATCATGTCGGCCATTTCCATGATCCCGCGCTTGACGCCTTGCAGCTCGTCGCCGCCCGCCGGCGCCAGCAGCAGCACGAACAGGTCCGACATCTCGGCCACCACGGTCTCGGACTGGCCCACGCCCACCGTCTCGATCAGCACGACGTCGAAACCCGCGGCCTCGCAAACCGCGACCGCCTCGCGCGTGCGGCGCGCAACGCCGCCCAGATGCGACTGGCTGGGCGAGGGGCGGATGAAGGCGTTGGAGTCGCGGCTGAGCCGCTCCATCCGCGTCTTGTCGCCAAGGATCGAGCCGCCCGAGCGGGCCGAGCTGGGATCGACCGCCAGCACCGCCACCCGCAGGCCCTGCCCCGTCAACATGGTGCCGAAACTCTCGATAAAGGTGGATTTTCCGACACCGGGCGTGCCCGACAGGCCGATGCGGATGGCCTGTCCGTGGCCCTTGAGCGCCTCCATGAGCTGGCCGGCCGCCATACGGTGGTCGGGCCGGCCGCTCTCGATCAGGGTGATGGCACGAGCAAGAGCCCGCCGGTCACCCTTGATTATTCTGTCGCTTAGCTGTGCAATATCCATGTGCGCTGCCCTGGAAGGGAATCGCCGGCCCCTATGCCCCGGCACGCCATCCGTTGTCCAGAGCGCGCCGATGTGGCTATCGGATGTGATGCGATGCGACTGACCTTCTTGGTACTGCTGGCATGTCTGGCCACGGCGGCCCGCGCCGGGGAGGACCAGTCGTCCATGCGGTTCGACGTGCGCCTGCTGGGCCTGCATGCCGGCGTGATGGAAATTGCCGCGCGCGAAACCGACAGCGCCTACGCCGCCCGGTCGCGGTTTCGCACCGCGGGGCTGGTCGGCGTGCTCAAACGGGTCCGCGCCGACGTTTCCGTGCAGGGCCGCGTGGCGCAGGGCCGGCTGAAGCCGCACGATTATTCCGAGGCCATCGACGACGGCCAGAGGGTGACGAATGTCGAGGTGCGTTTCGCCCCCGGCGAGCCGCACCTGCTCTCCGGTGATACCGGCAGCAGCGCCCCGCCCGCCGACACGTCCCGGTTATCCGACGCGATCGACCCGCTGACGCTGCTCTACCTCGCCCTGCGCGACCAGCCGCGTGACAAGGTATGCCGGTTTTCCGCCGACGTCTTCGACGGACACCGCCACGCCGAGATCGCGCTCAACCAGCGCCGGGAACAGGGCGAGGCGATCACCTGCACCGGGCATTACCGCCGGGTGTCGGGTTACGGTAACAGCGAGCGCGAGAACCGCCATGTCAGCATAACGGTGCAATACGAACCCAACGGCAGCGGCATGCGGGCAGAACGGGTGGAATTCGACACGCGCCTTGGACCGGCGGTCATGGACCGTCGGTAAACCGGTCCGAAAGGCTGCAGGCGGTGGAAATCAGCGCCCGCATGAGACATACCCCGGCCATGATCGACGCCGGCTTGCCGATACATGCGGCGATACCCCGCCTCATCGACGCCCTGCGGAACACCGGGCGCGCCGTTCTCCAGGCGCCGCCGGGGGCGGGCAAGACCACCGTCGTGCCGCTGGAGATGTACCGCGCGGGACTGACGGCCGGCCGCATCGTGATGCTTGAGCCGCGCCGGCTCGCCGCGCGCGCCGCCGCCGAGCGCATGGCCCGAACCCTCGGGGAAGCCGTGGGTGAAACGGTGGGGTACCGCATGCGGGGCGAGACGCGGGTTTCACGGGCCACCCGGATCGAGGTCGTCACCGAGGGCATCCTGACCCGCATGATCCAGGCGGACGCCGGGCTAGAGGGTATCGGCGCCGTGATCTTCGACGAGTTCCACGAACGCTCGCTCAACGCCGATCTCGGGCTCGCGCTCTGCCTCGAGATCGCGGGCGCCTTGCGCGATGACCTCATCCTGGTGGCGATGTCCGCCACGCTCGACGCGGAGCCGGTGGCGGAGCTCATGGACGCGCCGGTCATCACGTCGGAGGGGCGCAGCTTCCCGGTCGATATCCGCCACCTGCCCCGCCCGCGGCCCAAGGAAGTGCGGTTCGAGGCGGCGCTGGCCGATCTGGTGGCCGAGGCGGCGGCAGAGACGACGGGCGGCCTTCTCGTCTTCCTGCCCGGCGAGGGCGAGATCCGGCGGGTCGAGGGGCTGCTGAAGGGCCGTCTGCCTGGCGATTGCACGGTGACGCCGCTTTACGGCGCGCTGCCCTTTGAACGGCAGCGCGCCACCATCGCGCCGCTGGCTCAGGGGCGCAAGGTGGTGCTGTCCACCGCCATCGCCGAGACGTCGCTGACCATCGAGGGTATCCGCGTGGTGGTCGATGGCGGGCGGGCCCGGCGGGCGCGGTTCGACCCGTCCTCTGGCATGTCCCGCCTCGTGACGGAAAAGGTGACGCGCGCCGAGGCCACGCAACGCGCGGGCCGCGCGGGCCGGGTGTCCGAAGGGGTCTGTTACCGGCTCTGGACCCGAGGCGAGGAGGGCGCGTTGCGCGCCTATCCGCCTGCCGAAATCGAGGTGGCCGATCTCGCCGGGCTGGCGCTGGAACTGGCGCTGTGGGGCGCAGCGGCGAAGGATCTGCCGTTTCTCGCGCCCCCCAATCCCGGCGGCATGGAAGAGGCACGGGCGCTTCTGCGGATGCTCGGGGCGCTTGATGCCTCCGACCGGATCACGGCCCACGGCAAGGATCTGGCGGCGTTGCCGCTGCATCCACGGCTGGCGCACATGCTTGCGGTGGCCGGGCCCGCCGCCGCCCCCCTCGCGGCGCTGCTGTCGGAGCGTGATCCGATGGGCCGGGATGCGCCGGTGGACCTTGGCCTGCGGCTATCGGCCATCCGTGATCCGAACGGGCATGCGGACAACGTGCCGCATGGGGCAAACCGCGCAGCACTCGGACGCGTCCGGGCCGAGGCGAAGCGGCTGGCGAAACGCGCGGGCACGGCGCAGCGCGAGGGTATGGGCGATGCAGCGATGGCGGCGTTGGCCTATCCAGACCGTGTCGGGCTGCGCCGCAAGGGCGACCAGCCGCGTTACGTGCTTTCGGGGGGCAAGGGCGCGGCGATGCCCGAGGCCGACCCGATGGCCGGCGCAAGGCTGATCGTGGCGACCGATCTGGACGGCGACCGGCGCGAGGCCCGCATCCGCCAGGCGATCCGCATCGAGGAGTCGGAGCTGCGGGCGCTCTTCTCGGACCAGATCGGCTGGCAAGACGTATGTTATTGGGACAAGCGGGCGCGCAAGGTGGTGGCCCGCCAGCAGGAGCGTTTCGGCGCCCTGGTGCTGGATGACCGCATCTGGAAGGACGTGCCGGACGATGCCGTGGCGCGCGCGATGCTGGACGGCGTGCGGGATCTGGGGCTGACATGGACGGATGCCGCACGCCGTTTCGCCGCCCGGGTGGAACTGCTGCGCGCCACCGGCGAGGCGTTCCCGGACATGACCGGGAACGCGCTGATGGACAGGCTGGAGGAGTGGCTCCTGCCTTACCTCAGGGGGGTAAACACGGCGCAGGACTGGAAGCGGTTCGACATCCTGCCCGCCCTGCGCGCCCGGCTGGACTGGGAGCAGATGCAGCGACTCGACAGCGCGGCGCCGGCGCATTTCACAACGCCGCTCGGCCGAACGGTCCCGGTCGACTATTCCGCGGACCCTCCCGAGATCGAGGTCCGCCTGCAGGAGATGTTCGGCCTTGCCGACCATCCGACCGTGGGCGCGGCGCCGCTCAAGGTCACGTTGCTTTCGCCGGCGGGACGGCCGGTGCAGACCACGACGGACATTCCCGGTTTCTGGCGCAACTCGTACCCCGATGTCCGCAAGGAAATGCGCGGTCGCTATCCAAAGCACCCCTGGCCCGAGGACCCGACGGCGGCAGCCCCGACCTTGCGCGCCAAGCGTCGCGGGGGCTGATTTGAATTTCATCAACCGGTTGTCTATATCTTGGTTCTCACAGCGAGATGAGCAGGCAACAGACAACAATGACCGATGGATTGAAAGCGGCCTGGGCCGGGATGGTGCGGCCCCTGCTGCGTCGCCCGCCCCAATTGCAGGTCGCCGCGCTTTGTTGCCGCGAGAGCGGCGAGGGCACCGAGGTCCTGATGATAACAAGCCGTGGCACCGGCCGATGGGTCATGCCCAAGGGATGGCTCATGGACGGCATGGACGCGGCCGAGGCGGCCCGGCAGGAAGCATGGGAGGAAGCGGGCGTCAAATCTGCCCGCGTTTCACCCGAGGTGGTCGGGACCTATCGTTACGAAAAGCAGTTGGACGACGGATATGCCGCCCCCGTAGAAGTGCAGGTCTACCGACTGGATGTCGAGGCGCTGTCGGACATTTATCCCGAAGCCCGCGAGCGTGCGCGGCTTTGGCTGTCGCCCCGGACCGCTGCGAACCGCGTCGACGAACCGGAACTGAAAGAGCTCCTGCTGCGCCTGTGACGTTTTTGTAACAAAGCCGCAACGGGCACGGTTGAAGTGCCCTTGCCGGGGCTGTAGCGCTGTTGCCTGACTGCGGCAGAACCCCGGGGCACCAGCGTGAGCGAAACACCCGACGACAACCAGTGGAGAACGCTCGACAAGGATCTCGGCCGGATATCCCATGTCGAGTACGCCACCGCCTATGTCGCCCGGCCGCTGATCGCGCCGGGGATCGCCCTCGCCTTCATCGTCATCGCGGGGCTGGCGGCAGCCCTGTTGTTCAGCGCGCAGCCCGGCAACCTGGCCGTGATCGCGGCGGCGGCGTTCGGCGCCTACATGGCGATCAACATCGGCGCAAACGACGTGGCCAACAACATGGGGCCCGCCGTGGGCGCCAACGTGCTGACCATGGGCGGGGCGATTGTCATTGCCGCGATCTGTGAAACCGCCGGCGCGCTTCTGGCCGGCGGCGATGTGGTGTCGACCATTTCCAAGGGCATAATCGATCCGGCTGGCGTGGCCGAACCCCGCGTGTTCATCTGGGCAATGATGGCGGCGCTGATCTCGGCTGCCCTTTGGGTCAACCTCGCCACGAGGATCGGGGCGCCCGTCTCGACCACCCACTCCGTGGTGGGCGGGGTTATGGGCGCCGGCATCGCGGCGGCGGGGTTTGCCGCCGTCTCATGGCCAACCATGGGGGCGATTGCCGCAAGCTGGGTGGTCTCGCCCGTGTTGGGCGGTGTCGTCGCCGCGGCGTTCCTTGCCGTGATCAAGAGCCGGATCATCTACCGCGACGACAAGATCGCGGCGGCGCGTCGCTGGGTGCCGTTGCTGGTAGGCGTGATGGCGGGCGCATTCGCGACCTATCTCGCGTTGAAGGGGCTCAAGCGGATCATCGATGTCGATATCGGCCTTGCGCTGATGATCGGGCTGGCGGTCGGCAGCGTCATCTGGGCCGTGACCATCCCGCTCATCCGGCGGCAGTCGCGGGGAATGGAGAACCGCAACCGCTCGCTCAAGGCGCTGTTCGGTTTGCCGCTCATCCTTTCGGCGGCGCTTTTGTCATTCGCGCACGGGGCCAACGACGTGGCCAACGCCGTGGGCCCGTTGGCTGCCATCGTGCACGCGTCGGAGTTCGGGTCGGCGGCGGGCACGGTGGCCATCCCTCATTGGGTCATGATCATCGGGGCGCTTGGCATATCGTTCGGCCTGTTCCTGTTCGGCCCCAAGCTGATCCGCATGGTCGGCAGCCAGATCACCAAGCTGAACCCGATGCGCGCCTATTGCGTGGCGCTTTCGGCGGCCATCACCGTCATCGTGGCCAGCTGGCTGGGCCTGCCGGTGAGTTCGACCCACATCGCGGTGGGGGGTGTCTTCGGCGTGGGGTTTTTCCGTGAATGGTACATGGAGCGGCGGCGGCCCTCGGCGGCGAACGGCAGCAAGATACGCCGCCTGCCGCCCGAGGAAAGGCGCCGCCGCAAACTGGTGCGCCGCAGTCATTTCATGACGGTCGTGGCCGCCTGGGTCGTAACCGTTCCCGCCGCGGCGATAATGTCGGCAGCCATATTCTTGCTGCTCAACACGGTGACGGCCTGAGCGTTTCAGGCTCGGTGACGTCCCCGCCGGTGCCTGAGCCTGTCATGTGCGGCGGCCGTCCCGTCATGAAAGGTACCGAACCACTTGTCCCACGGCATCTCGAGGTTTCCGTAATTCACCTCGAAATATCGGTGGTGCATCTGGTGATGGAAGGTCCCAAGCGCCAGTTGCCGCCGATCCCGCAGCAAGAGATCCTCGAAGCCCGTGTGCGAGGTGACGGCCGTCAGGGCCTGATGCTGCATGTGGAACAGGATGTGAACGGGGCTGGCCGCCACGATGAAATGCACCAGCACGCTGCTGAAAAAGATCAGGTGTTCCACCGGATGCATCGACAGGCCGGACCAGGGCCCGACATTGACGTTGCGATGATGCAGCGCATGCGCCAGCCTGTACAGCGGCCGCCAGTGCAGCGCCCGGTGTATCCAGTAGAAATGGAAAGATATCCAGACCGGCGTGAGCAGGAAAAGAACCACGAACCATAGCGGATTGTCGATCCACGCAAGCACCGGCGCCCAGCCATTCCCCATGGCCCAGAACATGAGCACTTCGTAGGCCGTCCAGAATCCGACGCCGCTGACAAGCGTCCAGAACATGTTGTCACGCACCTGCCCGCCGAATGTGAATTGCCGGCCCTTGTGCATCAGGTCGCGGGGATCGAACTTCAACCGCGCGCCCTGTCCCTTGCGAATGTAGAAAAACCAGTGCAACCCGCCTGCGATGATCACCATGAGCGCCATGTTGCGCAGCCAGATAGCCGCGATCCAGTCCAGCGACAGCGTCCGCGTCGTCTCGAGCGACGGCTGAAGCCAAAGCCAGCACACCAGCGCAAGACCGGTCAGGATCGAGTTCTCGGCCAGCCGGAACCAGCGCACGGCGATCCAGCGCAGCATGCGGCGGGGCCGCGGTGGCCAGGCAAAGAAGGGCGATACCTCGATCGGCACATCGGGGACATGGTGCCAACCAGGCAGCTTTCGGTCGGTCTCGGTGGGCGTGTCTGTCGGCGTATCGGCGGTCATGGCTGGCTCCGTCCTTTGCCGGCCAGGTTGCCACGCACCGCTTCCTTGGAAAAACAGAATTATTAGAATAAAAATAACGAAAAATCCGTGGAATGGCCGATGAAAGACGATTTACGCCTGTCGCTGAAGGCCCTGCGCGCCTTTGCCGCCGTCGTCGAACGGGGGTCGATCGCCGCGGCGGCCGAGGCGCTGAACACCTCTGCCTCGGCGGTCGCGGCCTCGGTCGACCAGGTCGAGGCGGAATTCGGCGCCAGCCTGCTGATCCGTACCCGGGCCCGTGGCATCGCCCCGACGCCCCAAGGCGCCGCAATGGCTGGACGCTTCCGCACGCTGCTGGATGATTATGCAACGGTGCTGTCGGAAGGCCGGGACATCGCCCAAACCCTCACCGGCACGTTGCGGGTTGGCTATTACGCACCGGTCGCCCCTGCGTTCCTGCCACGCCTCGTGATGCCGCTGATGCGGGACAATCCCGATCTGCGGCTCGAATTGCGGGAACACGACAACGATAGCGCGCAGGAGGCGTTGCTGTCGGGCGCGCTCGACGTGATCCTCTTCGCCGGGCAGGACCTGCGCGCCGGGGTGGAAACGCGCGTGTTGCTGGACCTGCCACCCTACGTGCTGCTTCCCGCGGGGCATCCTTTGGAGGGTGAGGGTCCGGTGCCGCTTGAGAGGATCGCGCGACACCCGCTCGTGCAGCTCGACCGTCCGCTTGCGCGGCCCTACCTGGACCGGCTGTTTCTCGACAGTGGTCTGCAACCGCAGGTCGCCGCCCGTGCCGACAGCACGGAAATGGTGCGCAGCCTCGTCGGCGCGGGCATGGGGATCGCGGTTCTGAACATGCGTCCCTTCACGACCCGTTCCTATGCCGGCGATGCGCTATCGTCGCGCCCGCTGGACCCGGGGCTGCCACGCTTGCAACTGTTGTCGGGCCGGGCAAAGGGACGTCCAAGACGGTCGGTCTCGGCCTTTCTCGACGCGCTTCACGGCTGGATGGCCGGCGGGGCCGCATCCGATCTCACGGTCTGATTCTGGATCTCTGGATCAGGGCAACCACGGCCCGTGGACCCTGCCGGCATGTCCCAGCCGTTCGAACCCGTGGCGACCGAACCAATCCCGCTGCGCCTGGATCAGGTTGGCCGTGCCATGGCCTTGCCGCATGGTATCGAACCATTGCAGGGCCGCCGCCAGCGCCGGCACGGCGTGCCCCCCGGCAACCGCCGACGCGACGACACCGCGCAAGGCAGGCACGCACCGCCCGAGACGCTGTGCAAGGGCTGGCGAGAGGATGAGCTCGCCCGCCGGCAGCCCGGCCCTGAAAGCCGCTGCCACATCGTCGAGAAAGGCCGAGCGGATGATGCAGCCCGCGCGCCAGATCTCCGCGATGCGCGCACTGTCCAGGCGCCAATGGTACGCGGCCGAGGCGGCCGCGACAACACGGAACCCCTGCGCATGGCCAAGAATGCGCGCCGCCATCATCGCCTCGGCCAGCGTCTCATCGTCGATCTCCAGCCCGCCGCGGGCGCCGCCATGGCGTGCCTGAATCGCTTGGCGCGTTTGCTTTTCCGCCGACCAGCTGCGCGCGCCCACCGCCGCCTCGATCATGCTCGCGGACTGTCCGAGGTTCAGCGCCTCCACCACGGTCCAACGGCCAGTGCCCTTCTGATCCGCCGCGTCCTTTATCACGTCGATGACGGGATGCCCCGTGGCAGGATCGGCGGTTTGCAGGATCTTGGCGGTGATGCCCAACAGGTAGGAGGCCAGGGGCCCGTCGTTCCAATCGGCGAAGAGCCGCCCGATCTCGGCCGGCGGCCGGGCCGCGCCGTGGCGCATCAGGCCGTAAACCTCCGCGATCATCTGCATTTCGGCGTATTCGATGCCGTTGTGGACCGTTTTCACGAAATGGCCCGCGCCGTCCGGTCCCAACCGGGCGACACATGGATCTCCCTCGTAACGGGCCGCGATGGCCCGGAGCACGGGCGCCAGCCGCTGCCAGCCCTGTTCCGGCCCGCCGACCATCAGCGAAGGGCCGTGGCGCGCACCGTGCTGCCCGCCCGACACCCCCATGCCGACGAAATGAAGCCCGCTTTCGGCCAACTGCGCCGCGCGCCGGCGCGTATCATGGAAATCGGCATTGCCACCGTCGACGATCGTATCGCCCCGCGACAAAAGCGGCGCGATGGCCGCGATCATGTTATCCAGCGGCGGCCCCGACGGGATCATGAACATGACCGCGCGCGGCCTGGCCAGCGCCGCGACGAAATCCTCGATCCGCTCGCGCGGATAGAGGTTCTGCGCCAGGTCGCCGGCCGCGTTCATGAACGGGTCGATCCAATCCGCTTCGCGGTTGGAGATGGCCACACCCAGCCCCTTTTCGGCCATGTTCAGCGCCAGCGCGCCGCCCATCGTGCCGAGACCGTAGATGCCTATCTCTGCCCTTGCCATAGGCGGCCGGTTCCCGTTCAAGCCCACCGGCTCAGACTATTGCACGCGGCGCGGCGCGCAAGACTTGGCGCCGCGGGCCTGCACCCGCTGCGCGGGGGGTCAAAACGATACCACCACGCTGGAGCGCAGGTTCGGCCGGCCGGACAGGCAGCGCTGTCGGCGGCCTCAGACACCAAGGCACCAGCGCATGATCGCCTTTTGCGCATGCAGCCGGTTTTCCGCCTCATCCCAGATCACCGAATGGGGCCCGTCCATCACCGCGCTGGTCGCCTCGTCCTCGCGATGGGCCGGCAGGCAATGCATGAAGAGCGCATCGGGCTTTGCATGGGCCATGAGCGACTCGTTCACCTGGTAGCCGCGCAGCATGTTGTGGCGGCGCTCCTTGGTGGACTGGCTGTCATGCATGCTGACCCATGTGTCGGTCACCACCAGGTCGGCGCCCTCGACCGCCTTGAACGGGTCGCGTTCGATCGTGACCTTGCAGCCGGCATCCCGGGCCAGACCGACGAACTCTGCCTCGGGGTCGAGCTGCGCAGGCCCGGTAAAGGTGAAGTCGAAGCCGAACTGCGCGGCCGCGTGCAGGAAGGACGAGCATACATTGTTGCCATCGCCCGACCACACGACCTTGCGGCCCGCGATCGGGCCGCGGTGTTCCTCGTACGTCATGACGTCGGCCATGATCTGGCACGGGTGGGTGCGGTCAGTCAGCCCGTTGATCACCGGAACATCCGCGTATTCCGCCATCTCGGTCAGAACGGATTCGTCGAAGGTGCGTATCATGACGAGGTCGACATAGCGTGACAGCACGCGGGCGGTGTCCGCGATGGTCTCGCCATGGCCAAGCTGCATCTCGGCGCCGGACAGCGTCATCGTCTGGCCACCCATCTGGCGCACGCCGACATCGAAGCTCACGCGCGTGCGGGTCGATGGCTTCTCGAAGATGAGCGCCACCATCCGGCCCGCGAGCGGCAGGTCGTCGTCGGGCGCCCCGCGCGTGCGCCCCGCCCGCGCGCCCTTCATCTCCCGCGCCTTGTCTATGATCTGCCTCAGCGCCTGCGCGTCGGTTTTGTGTATGTCGAGGAAATGGTGCATTGTCGTCGTCTCTTGGCTGAAGGGGGATGGGGGCGCTGCCCCCGTCGCCCTGCGGGCGACTCCCCCGGAGTATTTCCGGCAAGATGAAGATCAGGCGCTGGCCGTCTCCGATACGGTTTCGATCCGCGAGGCGGCGGCATCGAGACGGGTGACGGCCTCGGCGATCTCGTCGTCGGAGATCGTGAGCGGCGGCAACAGGCGCACCACGTTCTCCGCCGCCGGGACCGTGGTAACGCACGACTCGTACCCCGCCTCGACAACCTTTGTGTTCGCTGGCTTGCACCTGAGACCAAGCATCAGGCCGCGGCCGCGCACCTCCTCGAAAACCCCCGGATGCGCGGCGACCAGGCCATCGAGCCCCTGGCGCAAGACGGCCGATTTCCGGCGCACCTCGGCGAGGAACCCCTCGTCGGCGACATGATCCATGACCGCGCGGCCCACGGCGCAGCCGAGCGGATTGCCACCGTAGGTCGAGCCATGCGTGCCCGCGCCCATCGAGGCCGCTGCCGCCTCGGTGGCCAGCACCGCGCCAAGGGGAAAGCCGCCGCCGATGCCCTTGGCGACCAGCATGATGTCCGGCGCGATCCCGGCCCATTCATGCGCGAAGAGCCGGCCGGTGCGGCCCATTCCGCACTGCACCTCGTCGAGAACAAGCAGGATGCCCTTTTCGTCGCAAAGCTCGCGCAGGCCCCTGAGACACTGGTCGGGCAAGGGACGGATGCCGCCCTCCCCCTGCACCGGCTCGATCAGGATGGCGGCCGTCTGCTCGCCGATCGCCGCGTGCAGGGCATCGTGATCGCCCCAGGGCACGTGGCGAAAGCCCGGCAACAGCGGCGCGAAGCCCCTGGTCATCTTCTCGGAACCGGCCGCGGCGATGGCCGCGTTGGAGCGGCCGTGAAAGGCACCCTCGAAGGTGACGATCTCGGTCTTGCCGGGCTCGCCCCTGTCGAAGAAGTGCTTGCGCACCATCTTGACCGCCAGTTCGCAGCTCTCGGTGCCGGAATTGGTGAAGAACACCGTGTCGGCAAACGTCGCCCGAACCAGACTGTCGGCCAATTCCTGCTGTTGCGGGATGCGATAGAGGTTCGACGTGTGCCACAGCCTCGCAGCCTGATCGGTCAGCGCCCGCACCAGCGCGGGGTGAGCGTGGCCAAGCGCGTTGACGGCGATGCCGGCGCCAAGATCGAGGAATCGGCGGCCGTCCTCCTCGATCAGCCAGCTTCCCTCGCCCTTGACGAAGGTCAGGGGCGCGCGGTTGTAGGTCGGCAGAACGGAGGGGATCATGTCGTCTATCCTCTGATACAAGAAGCCCTTTGAGTGCCTGAGCCCGGGCGGCAAGTCAATTCCGGCAGACACGGCAAGTGGCCGGGCATACGGCCGGGCCCGGCCGCGCGCCATGCCCCGGGACCCGCTGACGGACGGATCGGGCATGCCGGGCGCCGCGTGTTGGCGCACGCGGAGCGGGGGTGTTTCCCTTCTGACCCACACCCACAGCTTCTCGCTGGCCCGCGGCGCGCTCGATAATACCGGTGCGGCGCTGTCTGGGCGCGCGGGGCTCGCGCCGGCAGTGCTGGCGCCAGTAGCAGGGGCGGACATGCGGGCGCCTCAGCGCACCAGCCGCTCCAGCGGGTCGTAGAGGACCCTGTCCGAAAAGGCGACCCGCGGCAGGCTGTCAGGCTTGAGCCTGAGGCCAGCCAGATCCGTCCGGGAAAAGAACCGTCTGCGGTCGACCACCGCCCCGGGGTCGCGCCAGCCCGCGTCCAGCACACCCCCGGTGACCCGACAACGAAAGAACAGGTCGACCTGATGGTAACCGGTGCGCGGGTCATGGAACTCGTTGACGAGGCATGGCAGGCCGACCTCCACGGTGAGCCCGGTTTCCTCTTGCACTTCGCGCACCAGGTTGTCGGGCAGCGACGCGCCGGGCTCGACCCCGCCGCCGGGGGCGCACCACAGGTCGCTGTCCCCGCCGGGGTAGGCATTGACCAGCAAGAGCCTGCCATCCTCGACGATCACCGCGCGCACGGCCAGACGCACCCCCGCCATTGGCCTTCCTTTCCGTGATTGTATCGGGGGCTGTTGTATCGGCGGGTTTGTGTCTATCTCAATAGCCATGAAAGCGTTGCTCGCTGCCCTCCTGACGATTCTTCCGGCCACGGCGCTGGCCGACTGCGTCGCGCTCCTGCATGGTCTCGCGCGGACGGATGCCTCCTTCATCGTGATGGAGGAGGCGCTTCAGGCGCAGGGGTATACGACGTTCCGGCCCGACTACCCTTCGACCGAGCTCAGCATCGAAAGACTTGCCGACGAGACGCTTCCCATGGCCGTGCGGGTCTGCGGCGAGACGCGGATCCATTTCGTGACCCACTCGATGGGCGGGATCCTGTTGCGCCACTGGCTCCGGGATCACCGCCCCGACAACCTCGGTCGGGTGGTGATGCTGGCACCGCCCAACCATGGCTCGCAACTCGTGGACGAACTCGGCCGGACGAAGCTCTTCCTCTGGCTCAGCGGCCCGGCGGGGCAAGAGCTGGAAACCGGGGCTGACGGCCTGCCCGGCAATCTGCCCCCGGTGGATTTCGAGCTGGGCGTGATCGCGGGCGACCGGTCGCTCAACCCGTATTTTTCCACTCTCATCGAGGGGCCGGATGACGGGAAGGTATCGGTGGCGTCGACGCGGGTGGCGGGCATGGCCGACCACATAACCCTGCCGGTGAGCCATACCTTCATGATGAACAACCCGATGGTCATCGCGCAGGTGTCGAAATTCCTCGAAACGGGGGCTTTCGACCACGACATGGGCATGACCGACCTGCTCGGGGCGGAAACCGAATGAGCGACGCGCTGAAGCTCGTGGGCGCGCAGGTCCTGACCCCCGGCGGGCTGCGCCGTGCACCGCTGGGCATCGAGGACGGCAGAATCTCGGCGGTGCGCGCGGCCCGCGAAGTGGATCTATCGGGGTTCATCGTTCTGCCCGGCATCGTGGACATCCATGGCGACGGGTTCGAGAAACACCTCGCGCCGCGGCGCGGGGCGATGAAAGACCTCGACCAGGGGCTTGTCGCGGCCGAGGCCGAGCTGGCCGCCAACGGCATCACCACCGCGGTCCTCGCACAGTTCTACAGCTGGGAAGGCGGCATGCGCGGCCCCGACTTCGCCGGCCGCGTGCTGTCCGCCCTCGAAGAGGTGCGCCCGCGCCTCGATACCGCGCTCCTGGCGCAGCTCCGCTTCGAGATCCCGATGCTCGACCACTACGAGGCCATGCAGCAGATGGTGCAGCGCTTCGCCATTCCCTTCGTCGTGTTCAACGATCACCTTCCGCACGACGCGCTGGCGGCGGGCAAGCGCCCCCCGCGGCTGACCGGGCAGGCCCTGCGGATCGGCAAGAACCCGGAAAGCCACCTTGCCGACATGCAGGCGTTGCACGCCCGGATGCCGGATGTCCCCGCCGCGCTGGAACGGTTGACCGGGGCGCTCGCCGCGCGGGGCGTCATGATGGGCAGCCACGACGACCGCACCGCCGAGACGCGCCGGCAATGGCGCCGCATGGACGTGCGGCTGGCGGAGTTTCCCGAAACCCAAGAGGCGGCAGAGGCCGCGCATTCAGACGGCGACGGCGTCGTGCTCGGCGCACCCAACGTCGTGCGCGGCGGCTCCCACAACGGCAATGTCAGCGCGATCGACCTCGTGGCCATGGGGCTGTGCGATGCCCTCGCCTCGGATTATCACTACCCCTCGCTGAGGCGCGCCGCCTTCCTGCTGGCGGATGGCGGGCTCTGCGACCTTGCCGCGGCGTGGGCGCTGGTATCCTCCGGCCCTGCCCGCCTGTTGGGCTTGGAGGATCGCGGCACGCTGGCGCCCGGCCAGCGCGCGGATCTCGTCGTTCTCGACGCGGCGACGCGCGATGTCTGCGCCACCATGTCGGGGGGACGGGTCAGCTACATGCGGGGCCGGGCCGCCGCGCGTTTTCTCGGCTGAGGCGCCGCATCGCGGGCTTCTTCTTGGTCGAAATACCCCGTTTTCCATGCCGCGCCACGGGATCAGTCGCGCGGCGTGGCGTGCACCCGGTTGACATGGCCCATCTTGCGGCCCGGCTTGACCTCGGCCTTGCCGTAAAGATGGAGGGACGCGCCCGGCTCCTGCGCGATCAGGGCCACCTTTTCCACGTCCACGCCGATGAGGTTCTCCATGACCACGTCCGCGTAGCGCCGGCCATCGGCCAGCGGCCAGCCTGCGACGGCACGGATGTGCTGTTCGAACTGGTCAACCGAACAGCCCTGCTGGGTCCAGTGCCCGGAATTGTGAACACGCGGCGCGATCTCGTTCACCACCAGCGCGTCGCGCGTCACGAACAGCTCCACCCCCATCACGCCCACGTAATCGAGCCTGTTGAGGATCTGCCCGGCCAGAAGGGCTGCATCGGTGCGCTGCGCCGACGACAGGCGCGCCGGGACGGTCGTGGTGCGCAAGATACCGTCCTCGTGGACGTTCTCTCCCGGATCGAAACAGGCAACGGCCCCGTCGACCCCGCGGGCCCCGATCACCGACACCTCGTGCGAGAAATCGACGACCCCTTCCAGCAGCGCGGGTTGCCCCGCCATCTCGGTCAGTGCGGCTTTGGCCTGGTCCGCGTATGTGATCCACGCCTGGCCTTTGCCGTCATAGCCGAAACGGCGGGTCTTGAGGATCGCGGGAAGACCGATCTCGGCCATCGCCTCGGCGAGGTCCTGCGAATCGTCCACGGCGGCGAACGGCGCAGTGGCCAGCCCCAGTTCCGACAGGAACGCCTTTTCCATCAGGCGATCCTGGCTGACCTTCAGCGCGCGGCGGCCGGGACGAACGGGTTTCAGCGGCTCCAGCAGGTCAAGCGCCGCGGCGGGGATGTTCTCGAACTCGTAGGTGATCACGTCCACCGCCCCGGCAAACTCGCGCAGGGCATCGCCGTCCTCGTAAGACTTGCGGAAATGGTAGTTCGACACGTGGCTCGCGGGGCAATCGGCCCCCGGCTCGAACACGCAGGTCTTGAACCCGAGCCGCGCGGCCGCGACCGACAGCATGCGGCCCAGCTGACCGCCGCCGAGTATCCCGATCGTCGCGCCGGGAGAGAGGGAATCAGTCATCCTGTGGATCTTCCGGGATTGATGCGGACAATGCCGCGCGCCATGCGTCGAGCCGCGCGGCCAGCGACTCGTCCTCGTTGGCCAGGATCGCCGCGGCCATCAGCCCGGCATTGGCTGCCCCGGCCTCGCCGATCGCCATGGTCGCCACGGGGAAGCCGCGGGGCATCTGGACGATGGAATACAGGCTGTCCACGCCGCTCAGCGCGCGGCTCTGGACCGGCACGCCGATCACAGGCACGCGCGTCTTGGAGGCCATCATGCCCGGCAGGTGCGCCGCCCCGCCGGCGCCGGCGATAATGACCTTGAGCCCGCGCCCCGCCGCGGCCTGCCCGTAGGACCAAAGGCGGTCCGGCGTGCGGTGGGCCGACACGATCTTCGCCTCGTGGGCAACCTCCAGCTCGTCCAGAACCTCCGCCGCCCGTCGCATGGTGGCCCAGTCGGACTGGCTGCCCATGATGATGCCGACGCGTATCTCTGTCATATCGGCCCCTTCGCCTCGCCTGCCCCACGGCGTTGCGCACTATACGACCCGCGGCCGGTTACGCAATGATGTCGGGATAAAGCCGGTCCTCTATGTAAGAGATACGGTCCTTGAGCCGCAGCTTTTGCTGCTTGAGCCGCTTGACGGTGAGAGGATCGCTGGTGCCCTTTTCCTCCAGGGCGAGGATCGCCTCGTCAAGGTCGCGGTGCTGGCGGCGGAATTCCTCCAGCTCGACGCGCAGAACCTCGTCGGATTTCATCGAAAGATCTTGGAACTTGTTCATGCGCGCTGATTCGCTTCCGCCTGCGACGGTGTGCAGGGTACAGTCAAACCCGGCGTTCGGCAAAACACTTGCGCCGCCATCCCCCCGCCACCATATTTCCCGTACGGGCCGCCATAACGGGGCCAGTGCAAACGGACGGTCGCTTAGTGGAAAAGGACGCGCCGATGACAAAGCTATCCCTGGGGTCGCACCCCTACATGCTCGGGTTCGAACAGCTCGAGCGGATGCTGGAACGCAGCGCAAAATCGGGCAACGAGGGCTACCCGCCCTTCAACATCGAACAGACGTCGGACGCATCCTACCGGATCACGCTCGCCGTGGCCGGCTTCCGCGAGGCCGATCTCTCGATCACCGTGGAAGACCGCCAGCTGGTGATCCGCGGGCGCCAGAAGGATGACACCGGCGATCGGGTCTTTCTGCATCGCGGCATCGCCGCGCGGCAGTTCCAGCGCTCTTTCGTGCTGGCCGATGGCGTCGAGGTCGGAGAGGCCGTGCTGGAAAACGGTCTGCTGCATATCGACCTTAACCGTGCCCAGCCGGAAACGGTGGTGCAGACCATCAAGATCAACAAGGGGTAAGCGAAATGGATACGAAATTCGATCTCGGCACCGATGACAGCCGCGCCATCGTCTATGTCCGCCCGGTGAAGGTTGACGACCTGCCCGAGGACCTGCGCCAGCAGGCACAGGGGCTTGAGACGCTTTACGCGGTCCACAGTTCCGATGGCGAGCGGCTGGCACTCGTGCGCGACCGGTCCCTGGCATTCGTGCTGGCGAAGCAGAATGACATGGAACCCGTGACAGTCCACTGACAGGGTCCCGGCCGGCCATTCCGGCCGGGCCGCGCGGCAATGACCGCCGAAATCCGCGTGACGTGTCCGGCCACGCTGGCCATCACCGCGTCCCGGTGCCATACGGGCCTGAGATTCCATCATGTGACGGACAGGCCCAATGACCCAGATCGTGCACGCGCTATCAGAGATTTCCGACCGTTACGACGCCCTGTTCGTCGATCTGTGGGGATGCGTTCATAACGGCGTGTCGGCCTACGAAGAGGCGGTTGCGGCGTTGCGCGCCTATCGCGCGCGCGGCGGGTGTGTCGTGCTGGTCACCAACTCGCCCCGTGCCCGCGACCGGGTCGAGCGGCAGCTCGAGGGTTTCGGGGTTCCCGAGGATTGCTGGGACACCATCGCCACATCCGGCGACAGCGCGCGGGCGGCCATGTTCCGCGGCGTCGTGGGGCGCAGGGTGTACTTCATCGGACAGGATGCCGACCTGAAATTCTTCGAACCGCTCAAGATCATCGACTCCCCGGTCGATGTGGTGCGCGTATCGCTGGACGACGCCGAGGGCATCGTCTGCACCGGGCCGTTCGATCCCGAGGCCGATCTCGAAGATTCCCGCGCCGATCTGCTCCACGCCGCCCGGAAGGGGCTGAAACTACTCTGCGCGAACCCCGACATCGTGGTCGACCGGGGCGAGACCCGCGAATGGTGCGCGGGGGCGCTGGCCCGGATGTATACCGAGATGGGTGGCGAAAGCCTTTATTTCGGCAAGCCGCACCCGCCGATCTATGACCTCGCACACCGCCGTCTGGCCGCGCTCGGAAAGGACGTGCCCCGCGACCGCATCCTCGCGATAGGGGACGGGGCGCAAACCGATATCGCCGGTGCCATTGAAGAGGGGCTCGACAGCCTGTTCATATCCGGCGGGCTTGCCGCCCAGATGACCGGGACAGCGCATCAACCAGATCCGCAGGCATTGGCAGCTTATCTCTCGCAGGAGAACGTCACGCCGACCTACACCATCGGGCGCCTGCGTTGACAAAAAATCCTTGCGTTTCTGCGTATGCGAAGTAATAAAGTTGCCTCAGCGGGCGCCTTGGCGTCTATATAATTGCTCGCACGATCACCCTTGGAGGATCGAATGTTGGACAACATGCCACGCGGAACCATCACCATCGAGGAAATCGAGATGGGCATGACCCGCAGCCTGCGCAAAACGGTGACCGACGAGGATATCGAGATGTTCGCGCAGGTCTCCACCGACCGGAACCCGGTGCACCTGGATGATGACTATGCCCGTGACACGATCTTCGAAGGGCGAATCGCGCATGGCATGCTGACGGCCGGCCTCATCTCGGCGGTGATCGGAGAGCAGTTGCCGGGTCATGGCACGGTCTACATGGGCCAGACGCTCAAGTTCCTCGGCCCGGTGCGCCCCGGTGACATGGTCCTCGCGGAGGTCGAGGTTACCGGCATCGATCACGCCAAGCGCCGCGTGCAGCTGGACTGCCGTTGCACCGTGGATGGCAAAAAGGTCCTGATCGGCGAAGCAACGGTTCTCGCGCCGTCGGGCAAGTTCGACTGACGCAGGACACCGCGGCCACGGATCAGCCCGGTTGGCAGAGGGTCGCCACGCCGGTTTTGGGCCGCAGGATTCCCGTGGTATGATGAACGGCCAAGACGAGGGAGGTTCGCGATGGACGCGATGAGAACGACCCAGTATGCTCGCGCGCTCCTGAATTCCCACGGCGCGCGGGCACATGTCGAGGCCGCCCGAAGAATGCGGGAATGCGAGCAAACCGGACGCCGGAAAGAGGCCGAGGACTGGAAGCGGATTCGGCTGGCCATCAGCGAAATGCGCGGGCCGCACCAGGGCTGAGCGCACCGGCCCGCGTGATGGCGGGGTAAGCCGGATGAAAAGGGCGGGCCGCCCTGCCCGTGGCATCGCAAGGACCGGATCGCCGCTTGCGCAGGGCTGCGCTTGAGGCTACCCAACGGCCCATGCGCATCATCCGGGATTATACCTATCTCGACCCCGCCGACCGCGGTGCCAGTGTCGCCATCGGCAATTTCGACGGCGTCCATCTGGGGCACCAGTCCGTCATCGCGATGGCACGCGAGACGGGCGACCGCATCGGCGCACCGCTGGGTGTGTTGACCTTCGAACCACACCCCCGCGAGTTTTTCGCGCCGGATGCTCCGCCGTTCCGGCTGACCGGACCCGAGGCGCGCGCTCACCGACTGGAAAAGCTCGGTGTCGACAAACTCTACGAACTCAATTTCAATGCCGCCCTCTCCGCGCTATCGCCCGATGAATTCGCCCGAAACGTGATCGCAGAGGGCCTTGGCCTGCGGCACGTGGTCGTCGGTGCGGATTTCTGTTTCGGCAAGGGCCGCGCGGGCGATGCCCAGGATCTCGAGAAGTTCGGCGCCGAAATGGGCTTTGGCGTCACCATCGCGGAGCTGCTGAAAGGCGATCGCGAAGAGGTGTCCTCGACGGCGATCCGCAACGCGCTGAGCGAGGGGCGGCCACGCGACGCGGCGCGCATGCTGGGACACTGGCACCGCATCGACGGGCCTGTTCTTGGCGGCGAACAGCGGGGCCGCGATCTTGGCTATCCCACCGCCAACATGTCCATCGCCGGACTTCACCCGCCCCGGTTCGGCGTCTACGCCGTGCTGGTGGACGTGCTCACGGGGCCGCACCGGGGACAGTATCACGGCGCGGCCAGCCTGGGCGTCCGGCCGATGTTCCAAGGCGAGGAACCGAACATCGAAACATTCATTTTCGATTTCTCGGGCGATCTCTACTCCGCCGAGCTGTCGGTCGGGCTGGTCGAGTACCTGCGCTCCGAGGAAACCTTCGACAGCCTCGAGGCGTTCATCGCGCAGATGGACGCCGATTGCGAACGCGCCCGCGAGGTGCTTGCCCGCCTATGACCAACGACCCGATCGACCGCAGCGGGCTGCGCCCCCGCTTCTGGGAAACCACGCCGCTGGACGGAATGACCCGGCGCGAATGGGAGGCGCTGTGCGACGGCTGCGGCAAGTGCTGTCTCAACAAGCTGGAGGATGCCGATACCGGCGAGGTCGCGCTCACACGCGTGGCCTGCCGGCTGTTCGACGATACATGCTGTCGCTGCGCGCAATACGACAACCGCCACCGGTTCGTGCCCGAATGCGTGACGCTGTCGGTCGACAACATCGCCCGCAATCTCTACTGGCTCCCCCGGACCTGCGCCTACAAGCTGCTCTACGAGGGCCAGCCGCTTCGTGACTGGCATCCGCTGATCTCCGGCACGGCCGAGACCGTTCATGCCGCCGGGGTTTCGGTGCGCGACGCAACGATACCGGAATTCGAGGTCGACGAGGACGATTGGGAAGATCACGTGATCGAGGAGCCTACCTGATGCATTTCGCGTCCGACAATTGCGGCCCGGCGCACCCTGAGATCCTCGAAGCCCTGGCCAAGGCCAATGAAGGGCATTCGCCGTCCTACGGTGCCGACGCGCACATGGACGCCGTGCGCGACCGCGTGCGTACGATCTTCGAAGCGCCCGACGCCAGCGTTCATCTGGTGGCAACCGGGACTGCAGCGAACGCGCTGGCCCTCTCGACCATGGCAGACCCTTGGCAGACCGTGTTCTGCACGCCGTTCGCGCATATCCATACCGACGAATGCAACGCGCCCGAGTTCTATACCGGCGGCGCGAAGCTGACGCTGGTGGGGGACGGGGACAAGATGTCGCCCGAGGACCTGCGCGCCGCGGTATCGGGCTGGACGAAGGACGATGTGCACGTGCCGCAACGCGGCCCCGTCGCCCTGACGCAGGCGACCGAGATGGGGCGCGTCTATACCCCGCCCGAACTGTCCGCGCTGACCGCGGTTGCCCGCGAGCACGGGCTGGCCAGCTACATGGACGGCGCGCGGTTCGCCAATGCTCTCGAGGCGCTCGGCTGCAGCCCGGCAGAGATGACGTGGAAATCCGGGCTCGACGCGGTGAGCGTTGGCGGCA
Organism: Roseovarius salis; assembly: GCF_044472985.1. NCBI lineage: Bacteria > Pseudomonadati > Pseudomonadota > Alphaproteobacteria > Rhodobacterales > Roseobacteraceae > Roseovarius > Roseovarius salis. Next base: position 22,857 of record NZ_JBISDG010000014.1, read on the forward strand.
CCAAGAATGGCTGCCTCGGCGTGGAGGCGGTGATCTTTTTCGAGCCCGGACATGCCTGGCAATTCGAACTTCGCCGGAAGCGTGGCGCGCACCTGTTTTCCAAGCATCGCTACCTGTCCGCCCAGATGCTGGCCTATCTCGATGACGACCTGTGGCGCCGTTCTGCCCGGGCGGCCAATCGCCGGGCGGCACGGCTGGCAGATGGCCTGCGCGGCGTGCCCGGCGCCGAGCTGGCCGCCGAACCGGAGGCGAACATGATCTTTGTCCGCCTGCCGCGCACCACCCACCAGCGGCTGAAGGCGGCGGGCGCGATCTATGGCCTCTATGAAGGGCCTCTGGACGCGGGCGCCCCCGATGAGCCGCTGCTCGCGCGGCTGGTCTGTGACTGGTCCGTAAGCGACGCCGAGATCGACAGGTTCGTTGAGATCGCCATGGGCTGAACCGCCAGCCGGTATGCCCGGCCCCGACGGTCGCCTGACGACGTCAAAGCTGCCCGGACAGGTGCAGGTCGAGATCTTCCAGCCGGTCCTGCCCCCAGAATCCCTGCCCGTCGTCCACGACGTAGAAGGGCGATCCGAAAACGCCCGAATTCACAGCGTCCTCGAGATTTGCGGCATAGGTTTCAGCCCCCGCCAGCAGCCCGCTGTCGGCCAGGCCGGGGTCGAAACCGGCCATCTCCAGGCAATGCCTGACGACATCATCCTCGGCGATGTCACGCTCCTCGGCCCAGCACGCGCGCATGATGCCGTGCACCAGCGCCCCCATGTGGCCACCGCCGGCATTCTGCGCCGCGATGATGGCATAAGAGGATGGCGCGGCATTGGTCGGCCAGTGCTTTGGCTGCGGGTTCAGGATCATCCCGTGCTTGCGCGCAAGGCGCGGCAGTTCCTGCGCGCGGTACGCCTGCCGGCTGGGGTGCCGTTCCTGCGGCGGGGTGCCGCCGGTGCGCTGGAACAACGCGATGACATCGATCGGCTTGTAGGTGATTTCCGCGCCATGGCGGTCGGCGATCTCCTCCAGCCGCGTTCCCGCGAGATAGGCAAAGGGCGAAAGCGTCGAGAAATAGTAATCGATCCGCGGCATACGGCGCACTCCCTCCCTGCCTTGCGCTTTGCCCGACGTTACGCGCGTGCTAAGCGGTGTCAACGTTACGAATCTGCCATAATCGGCCAGCCGGGGATAATCAGACGATGTCGACCACGCCAGAACCGAAACTGATTTCGGGCAACGCCAACCTGCCGCTCGCCCGCGCCATCGCCCGCCGCATGCCCATGCATCGCGGCGCGCCCGTGGGCCTCGTGGACGCGCGCGTGGAACGCTTCAACGACCAGGAAGTCTTTGTCGAGGTGTTCGAGAACGTCCGCGGCGAGGACATGTTCATTATCCAGCCCACCTCGAACCCGGCCAACGACAACCTTATGGAGCTGCTGATCATGGCCGACGCGCTGCGCCGCTCCTCGGCCAAGCGGATCACGGCCGTGATCCCCTATTTCGGCTATGCGCGGCAGGACCGGCGGACCAAGGCGCGCACGCCCATTTCGGCCAAGCTGGTGGCCAACATGATCGTCGAGGCGGGCATCGAGCGCGTGCTGACGATGGACCTGCACGCCGCGCAGATACAGGGCTTTTTCGATATCCCGGTGGACAACCTCTATGCCTCTCCGGTCTTCGCACTTGATATCCAGACCCAGTTCGCCGGACGGGTGGACGAGGTGATGATCGTCTCGCCCGACGTGGGCGGCGTTGCCCGGGCTCGGGAATTGGCCAAGCGGATCGAGGCGCCGCTCTCGATCGTCGACAAGCGCCGCGAACGTGCGGGCGAGGTGGCGGAAATGACCGTCATAGGTGACGTGACGGACAAGATCTGCATCATCGTCGATGATATGTGCGACACTGCGGGAACGATGGTGAAGGCGGCCGACATCCTGCTGGATTACGGCGCGCAGGAGGTGCACGCCTATACCACCCACGGGGTATTGTCCGGCCCGGCGATCGAGCGGATCACCAATTCCCGCCTGAAATCGATGGTCATCACCGACACGATCGGCGCCACCGAGGCGGTCAAGGCCACGCCCAACATCCGCATCATACCGACGGCCCCTATCTTCACGCAGGCGATCCTGAACATCTGGAACGGCACGAGCGTGTCGTCGCTGTTCGGCGCGGACACGCTGGAGCCGCTCTACGAGGGCCAGTTCAAGGAGTGAGCGCGCGTAATCGGGGGCGGCGACATCCCCTCAGGTGACGTCCCAATCGTCCTCGCCCGTCACCGGTCCGATCGCGATCCAACGGACGCGCGCGCGCGCCACGCGCGTATCCTCCCATGTGCGAAAGACGGCATCGAACCCTGTTTCCGTGACATCCTCGGTTGCCAGGTCAAGCCGCGCGTTCGTGCTTTGATCCACGTCCCACATGGACAGGGTGGCGAACACCGTTGGCGCGGCGCGAAAGCTTCGGCTGAACCGGATGGTGATGCGGCGCTCGCGCGGCCCGCTGCCCGACCACATCTCGCCGTCGTCCTCGTAATCGGAAAAGAGGACGTCCTCGCCCTCATCGATGCCGATCGTCGCGCTGGAAAGTTCCTTCATCGTGTCCTGCCCGCGTTGTGTAGCATTGGCGCTAATCCGGCAATTCGGCCGGAATGAGCATCTCATGCGGCGGTTTCGCGGCGGACCCGTTTGTGCCCGCGGCCGGCTCCCGGCCGCGCGGCAAGTCGTGCGGTCAGTATGCCTTGAGCCCGATCTCGTCGCCCATGGCCACCATGTCGGCAAGGAACTTGGCGGCCTCATCGACAGGGCCCGGCTCGTTCTTGTAGGCTTCCTGCGCCTTTTCCAGCTTGGCGTTGGCCTCGTCGACCATTTCCTTGTACTGGTCCTGCGTGATCTCGTCACGCGAGATTGCCCGTTCGGCAAGCACCGAGATGCTTTCGGGGTTGATCTCGGCGAACCCGCCGGTGACGACGTAATCCGTCTCTCCCCCTTGTCCCGCGACCTTGACGATGCCGGGGCGCAGCGTGGTTATCAACCGGGCATGATCCGGCAGCACCGTCATGTCACCCTCGGCGCCGGGCAGCCGCACCTCTTTCACCTCTTCCGAGGCGAGACGGCGCTCGGGGCTCACGAGGTCGAATTGAACTGTGTCAGCCATGTCGGCCTCCTCTTGCGGTGGCAAGGCGGGGGCGTGCCCCACCCTGCACCAGGATCGTTCTGGTCATGCGGGAAGATCCCGCATGGGCCCTTACGCCGCCTCGGCAGCCATCTTCTCTGCCTTGGCGACGGCCTCGTCGATGCCGCCGACCATGTAGAAGGCGCCCTCGGGCAGGTGATCGTACTCGCCGGCCACGACGGCCTTGAACGAGGCGATCGTGTCCTCCAGCGGCACCTGAACGCCGTCGGAACCGGTGAACACCTTGGCCACGTCGAAGGGCTGCGACAGGAAACGCTGGATTTTCCGGGCCCGGGCCACGGTCAGCTTGTCCTCTTCGCTGAGTTCGTCCATGCCGAGGATCGCGATGATGTCCTGAAGCGACTTGTAGCGCTGCAGCACACCCTGCACGTCACGCGCCACCTGGTAATGCTCTTCGCCCACGATCGCCGGGTCCATCAGGCGCGAGGTGGAGTCAAGCGGGTCCACGGCCGGGTAGATGCCCAGCTCCGAGATCGCGCGGCTCAGCACGGTCGTGGCATCGAGGTGGGCGAAGGTCGTCGCCGGCGCCGGGTCGGTCAGGTCGTCCGCGGGCACGTACACGGCCTGGATCGAGGTGATCGAGCCCTGCTTGGTGGAGGTGATGCGTTCCTGCATCGCGCCCATGTCCGTGGCCAGCGTCGGCTGGTAGCCCACGGCCGAGGGAATACGGCCCAGAAGCGCCGACACCTCGGAGCCCGCCTGCGTGAAGCGGAAGATGTTGTCGACGAAGAACAGCACGTCGGTACCGGATTGGTCGCGGAACTGTTCCGCCAGCGTCAGGCCGGTCAGGGCGACACGGGCACGGGCCCCCGGCGGCTCGTTCATCTGGCCGTATACGAGCGCCACCTGGCTGTCCTCGAGGTTGTCGGGCTTGATGACCTCGGATTCGATCATCTCGTGGTAAAGGTCGTTACCCTCGCGGGTCCGCTCTCCCACGCCGGCAAAGACCGAATAGCCCGAGTGCACCTTGGCGATGTTGTTGATCAGTTCCATGATGAGAACCGTCTTGCCCACGCCGGCACCGCCGAACAGGCCGATCTTGCCGCCCTTGGCGTAAGGCGCCAGCAGGTCGACCACCTTGATGCCGGTCACGAGGATCTCCGACTCGGTCGACTGTTCCTCGAATTCCGGGGCGGACTGGTGGATCGGCCGGGTTTCCTTGGCCTTGATCGGCTCGCCCTCGTCCACCGGTTCGCCGATCACGTTGATGATGCGGCCCAAGGTCGCGTCACCCACCGGCACGCTGATCGGGCCTTCGGTGTCGGTGACTTCCTGCCCCCGCACGAGGCCCTCGGTGGCGTCCATCGCGATGCAGCGCACGGTGCTTTCGCCGAGGTGCTGGGCCACCTCGAGCACCAGCCGCTTGCCGTGGTTGTCACATTCCAGGGCGTTCAGGATCTCCGGCAGGTGGTCGCCGAACTGCACGTCCACCACGGCGCCGATCACCTGGGTGATTGTGCCTTTTGCGTTTGCCATGTTTCGTCTCCGGTTTCTCGTCAGAGCGCCTCTGCGCCCGAAATGATTTCAATAAGCTCGTTGGTGATCACGGCCTGACGCGAGCGGTTGTACTGGATGGTCAGCTTGTCGATCATCTCGCCGGCGTTGCGGGTGGCGTTGTCCATGGCGGACATGCGCGCCCCCTGTTCCGAGGCGCCGTTCTCCAGCAGCCCGCTGAATATCGCGGTCGCCACGCCCCGCGGCAAGAGCTCGCGCAGGATGGCATCCTCGTCCGGCTCGAAATCGTAGAACGTGCCGGCATCCTCGGAGCCCTCGTCGCCCTGGACGTCGTAGGGGATGACCTGCTGCATCGTGGGGATTTGCGAGACGACGTTTTCGAACCGCGAGAAAAAGATCTTCGCGACGTCGAATTCCTCGTTCTCGAACCGCTTCAGCACGTTCTCGGCGACCGCCTGCGCATCGGAATAGCCCACGTTGCGAACGCCCGTCATGTCCACGTGGTCGATGAACAGGTCGGCATGTTCGCGCTTGAGCACGTCCCGGCCCTTCTTGCCTACGGTGATGACCTTGACGGTCTTGCCCTCGGCCTGGAGCTTCTGGATCTCGGTCCGCGCCAGCTTGGCGATGTTACTGTTGAAGCCGCCGCAAAGACCGCGCTCCGCCGTCATCACGACAAGGAGCTGGGTCTGGTCGCTGCCCGTGCCGCGCAGCAGGCGTGGCGCGCTCTCGCTGTCGCCCACGGACGCGGCGAGCTTGCCCATGACGTGATTGAACCGCTCCGCGTAGGGGCGGGACATTTCCGCGGCTTCCTGTGCCCGCCGCAGTTTCGCGGCGGCCACCATCTGCATGGCCTGCGTGATCTTGCGGGTCGACTTGACCGACTCGATCCGGTTCTTGAGGTCCTTAAGACTCGGCATGACCTATCCTCCGCGTCACGCGAAGTCCGAGGCGAACTCGTCCAGCGCGGCCTTGACCTTTTCCTCGGCGTCCCCCTCGATCTTGGGGTCGTCGTTGGTGATCATGTCCAGCAGGTCCTGGTGCTTGCTGCGCAGGTGGTTCAGAAGCCCCTGTTCGAACCGGCCGACCTGGCTGACCTCCAGATCGTCCAGATAGCCGTTCGTACCGGCATAGATCATGCACACGATCTCGGCGTTGGTCAGGGGCGAGTACTGCGGCTGTTTCATCAGCTCGGTCAGGCGTTCGCCCCGCTTGAGCAGGCGCTGCGTCGCCGCGTCGAGATCCGAGCCGAACTGGGCAAAGGCCGCCATTTCGCGGTACTGCGCAAGCGACAGCTTGACCGGGCCCGCGACGGATTTCATCGCCTTGGTCTGCGCCGAAGACCCCACGCGGCTGACCGAGAGACCGGTGTTCACGGCCGGGCGGATACCCTGGTAGAACAGCTCGGTCTCGAGGAAGATCTGCCCGTCGGTGATCGAGATCACGTTGGTGGGAATGAAGGCCGAAACGTCCCCGCCCTGCGTTTCGATGATCGGCAGGGCGGTCAGCGACCCCGCGCCGTTTTCGTCGTTGAGCTTGGCGGAGCGCTCCAGCAGCCGGGAGTGGAGATAGAACACGTCGCCCGGATATGCTTCGCGGCCCGGCGGGCGGCGCAGAAGCAGCGACATCTGGCGATACGCCACGGCCTGCTTGGACAGGTCGTCGTAGACGATCAAGGCGTGGCGGCCGTTGTCGCGGAAGTGTTCGGCCATCGCCGACGCCGAATAAGGCGCGAGGAACTGCATCGGCGCGGGGTCGGACGCGGTCGCGGCCACGACGATGGAATACTCCATCGCGCCCGCGTTCTCGAGCGTCTTGACCAGCTGCGCAACGGTGGAACGCTTCTGCCCCACGGCAACGTAAACACAGTAGAGCTTCTTGCTCTCATCATCGCCCGCGGCGTCGTTATAGGTCTTCTGGTTGAGGATCGTGTCCAGCGCCACCGCGGTCTTGCCGGTCTGGCGGTCGCCGATGATCAGCTCGCGCTGGCCGCGCCCGATCGGGATCATCGCGTCCACCGACTTGAGCCCGGTCGCCATCGGCTCGTGCACGGATTTGCGCGGGATGATGCCCGGCGCCTTGACGTCGGCGACAAGGCGCTTTTCCGTCTTGATCGGGCCCTTGCCGTCAAGCGGGTTGCCAAGCGCGTCGACCACGCGGCCGAGCAACTCGTCGCCCGCGGGCACGTCCACGATCGACTTGGTGCGCTTGACGGTGTCACCTTCCTTGATCTCGCGGTCAGAGCCGAAGATCACGACGCCGACGTTGTCGGCCTCGAGGTTCAGCGCCATGCCCATGATGTTGCCGGGGAATTCGACCAGCTCGCCGGCCTGCACGTTGTCGAGCCCGTGGACCCGTGCGATCCCGTCGCCGACAGACAGAACGCGGCCGACCTCGGCCACCTCGGCTTCCTGGCCGTAGTTCTTGATCTGGTCCTTCAGGATCGCAGAAATCTCTGCAGCTTGGATACCCATTTATCCGACCTCTTTCATTGCATTCTGTAGGGAATTGAGGCGCGAGCGGATCGAGGTATCGATCATCTTCGAGCCCACCTTGACGACGAGACCGCCGATGAGGCCCTCATCGACGGTCGCCTTGATGTTCACATCCTTGCCGACATTCGCCTTGAGCGTCTTGGCAAGCTTCTCGGACTGGGCCTTGGTCAGCGCCTTGGCGCTGACGACATCGGCCGTCACCTCGCCCTTGTGCTCGGCGATCATCTCGCGCAGCTTGGCCAGCAGTTGCGGCAGCACGAACAGGCGGCGCTTTTCCGCCATGACGCCAAGCCCGTTCTTCAGCACCGGGGCAAGACCCATCTTGTCGGCAATGGCGGCGATGCCCTTGGCCATCTCGGCGCGCGACAGGATCGGGCTGTTGATGAAGTTGCGCAGATCCTCGCTCTCGTCCAGAGCGGCGGACAGGTCTGCTATGTTGGCTTCAAGCTTCTCAAGAGACTTGTCCTCTTGTGAAATCTCGAAAATCGCGGTGGCATAACGCTCAGCGATGCCAGAGGAGATCGAAGCTGGTTCGGACACGTCCACCCTTCCGATTTCTGGCCCCGGGTAGCAAAATGACGGCATGAACATGCCGTCGTCCGGGGGCGTTGAGACACGATGTTGCTACGAATACACCGAAATTCGGCTGGGGTGTAGCAGAGCCTTATCGACCTAGCAAGCGGCTTGAAAAAGATTGTATACCGTTGAATACTGCACTTTTTCAATGGCTTAATTTCCCTGCGGCGGTTTGCAGCGCCTGAAGGGGGCGAAAAAGATCGCCCCGGCGCCCGGAAATTGCGATTCCATGCCGCGCGGGCAGGCCGCCGTTAACGCTATCGCGATTCTGCGCCGGTCATACCGGCTTGACCTCCGGCTTGGGCTTGAGCACCTCCAGCGGACGTCGCACCGTCTCGCGCAGCCCCGGCCCGCTCGGGGCATGAACGCGCTTGGTTGCCTGCACGATCAGCACGCCGCCCGCCGCGATGACCGACAGCCGGCCGCCCAGCCGTTCCCACATACCTGCGGTCTTGCGCCAGAAACGCTTTTCCGAAGGCGGCTGAAAGAGCGTCGTGGCATGACGCTCGGGCAGGAAGTTATGGGCCTTGAGCTGGGTTTCCAGCTGGCCCTGACTGTAGGGCCGGCCATAGCCGAACGGCGTGGCATCGCTGCGCGACCAGAACCCTGCCCGGTTCGGCACGATGAAAAGGGCCGAGCCCCCGGGCCCCAGAACACGCCAGCATTCCTCCAGCAGCGCGCCGGGCTGCTCACTGGTTTCCAACCCGTGCACAACGAGGAGCTTGTCGACATGGCCCGTCTCCAGCGGCCACCACGTCTCTTCGCAAAGGACCGCGACGTTGGGCATCCCCTGCGGCCAGCCGATCACGCCCTGCGGGGCGGGCATGAGCGCCGCCACGCGCTTCGATTCCGCGAGGTAGGGGCGCAGGAACGGCACGGCGAACCCGAATCCGACGACCGTCTGGCCCTTGGCCTCGGGCCAGAAGCGCAGGATTTCCGCACGGATGATCTTCTGGGCGGCCCGGCCCAGTGACCTGCGATAATAGAAATTCCTCAGATCCTGCACATCAAGATGCATTGCAGCGCCGGCCCCGATCCTTCAGTCTGAGCTTAACTCTAACCGGCGATTGGGGAAACACCATGGCATTGCAGATTGAAACCGTTCCCTGCCTGTCCGACAACTATGCCTATCTCGCGCATGACCCGGACACGGGCGAAACCGCCGTCGTGGACGTGCCCGAAGCCGGACCGATCCTGCAGGCGCTGGCGGCCAAGGGGTGGAACGCGACCATCGTGCTGCTGACCCATCACCATGCCGACCACGTGCAGGGGCTGGCCGAATTGCTCGAGTCGCACCCCGCAGAGGTCGCCGGGGCGGCCGCCGACAAGCACCGCCTGCCGCCGCTGGACATGGCCCTGGGCGAGGGCGACCCGGTCGTGATCGGCAACGAGAGCGGCGAGGTGATCGACGTCTCCGGCCATACGGTCGGCCACATCGCCTTCTACTTTCCCGAATCGCGTGTCGCCTTCACCGCCGACAGCCTCATGGCCCTTGGATGCGGGCGCGTATTCGAAGGGACGATGCCGCAGATGTGGCAAAGCCTGCAGAAAATGGCCAAGCTGCCGCCGGACACGGTCATATGCTCGGGCCACGAGTACACCGCCGCGAACGCGCGTTTCGCAGTGACCGTTGATCCGGGGAACGCAGCGCTTATATCTCGAAAGGCGGCGGTCGATGCCGCACGGGCCAAGGGCGAGCCCACTGTTCCATCAACCCTGGCCGAGGAACTGGCAACCAACCCGTTTCTCAGGGCCGACGACCCGGATATTCGCTCCCACCTGGGAATGGCCGGTGCGCCAACGGCAGAGGTCTTTGCGGAAATCCGCAGGCGCAAGGATAATTTCTGATGGCCCAAGGGGTGTGCGCCATCGCGGCAAAACCTCAATAGGGCTGGGAAATGTGAACGCTTGCCAAGAAAAAAAACTTGAAGGCGCGGCCATATCGACCAAACTTTAAACTGTAAGGGCCCAGATACCGCTCGGAGGTCCGACCGCAGACTAAGAGGAGCACAGACAAGTGCCATCATTCTCGACAACCCTGGAGCAGGCAATTCACGCGGCGCTCGCGTTGGCAAACGCAAGACGCCATGAATTTGCGACACTGGAACACCTGCTGCTGGCGCTGATCGACGAGCCCGACGCCTCGCGCGTTCTCAAGGCTTGCTCGGTCGACACCGAGGATCTGCGCTCCACGCTGGTGGAATTCATCGACGAGGACCTTTCGAACCTCGTCACGGACATCGAAGGGTCCGAGGCAGTGCCGACCGCCGCCTTTCAGCGCGTGATCCAGCGCGCGGCCATTCACGTCCAGTCGTCCGGCCGCACCGAGGTAACGGGCGCCAACGTGTTGGTGGCGATCTTCGCAGAGCGCGAATCGAACGCGGCCTATTTCCTGCAGGAACAGGACATGACCCGCTACGACGCGGTGAATTTCATCGCCCACGGCGTGGCAAAGGATCCCGCCTACGGCGAATCCCGCCCGGTACAGGGTGTCAACGACATGGAAAACGAACAGAACAAGTCCGACAGCGGTGCCGACGCGGTGGAAGCGGGCGAAAGCGCGCTCGCGAAATACTGCGTGGACCTGAACGCCAAGGCCCGCCGCGGTGACGTGGACCCGCTCATCGGGCGCGACCACGAGGTGCAGCGGTGCATCCAGGTGCTTTGCCGCCGCCGGAAGAACAACCCGTTGCTCGTCGGTGATCCCGGTGTTGGCAAGACCGCCATCGCAGAGGGACTCGCGCACAAGATCGTCGAAGGCCAGACGCCCAAGGTGCTCGCAAACAGCACGATCTATTCCCTCGACATGGGGGCGCTGCTGGCGGGCACGCGCTATCGCGGCGATTTCGAGGAGCGGCTCAAAGCCGTGGTCACCGAGCTGGAGGAACATCCCGACGCCATCCTGTTCATCGACGAGATACACACGGTGATCGGGGCCGGGGCCACGTCGGGCGGGGCGATGGACGCCTCCAACCTGCTCAAGCCCGCGCTGCAGGGCGGCAAGCTGCGCTGCATGGGCTCGACGACCTTCAAGGAATTCCGGCAGCATTTCGAAAAGGACCGTGCGCTGTCCCGCCGGTTCCAGAAGATCGACGTGGTCGAGCCGACCAACGAGGACGCGATCAAGATCCTCAAGGGGTTGAAACCCTATTTCGAGGATCATCACAGCGTGAAGTACACCAACGACGCGATCAAGTCCGCGGTGGACCTCAGCGCCCGCTACATCAACGACCGCAAGCTGCCCGACAAGGCCATCGACGTGATCGACGAGGCCGGCGCGGCGCAGCATCTCGTGGTCGCCTCCAAGCGGCGCAAGTCGATCGGCGCCAAGGAAATCGAGGCGGTCGTCGCCAAGATCGCACGCATCCCGCCAAAGAACGTCAGCAAGGACGATGCCGAGGTTCTCAAGGATCTCGAGGGCGCCCTGAAGCGGGTCGTGTTCGGGCAGGACAGCGCGATCGAGGCGTTGGCCAGCTCGATCAAGCTGGCGCGCGCGGGCCTGCGGGAGCCGGACAAGCCCATCGGCAACTACCTCTTCGCGGGGCCCACCGGCGTGGGCAAGACCGAGGTGGCCAAACAGCTGGCCGACACGTTGGGCGTCGAGCTGCTGCGCTTCGACATGTCGGAATACATGGAGAAGCACGCGGTCAGCCGCCTGATCGGTGCGCCGCCGGGCTATGTCGGTTTCGACCAAGGCGGCCTGCTGACCGACGGTGTCGACGAGCACCCGCACTGCGTTCTGCTGCTCGACGAGATCGAGAAGGCGCACCCGGACGTGTTCAACGTGCTGCTGCAGGTGATGGACCATGGCAGCCTGACGGACCACAACGGCCGGCGCGTGAACTTCCGCAACGTCGTGCTGATCATGACGTCGAACGCCGGGGCGACGGAGCAGGCGAAATCCGCCGTTGGCTTTGGCCGCGACCGGCGCGAGGGAGAGGACACCGAGGCGATCGAGCGCACCTTCACGCCGGAATTCCGCAACCGGCTTGACGCGGTGATCTCCTTCGCGCCGCTGCCCAAGGAGGTCATCCTGCAGGTCGTCGAGAAGTTCGTGCTTCAGCTCGAGGCGCAACTGATGGACCGCAACGTGACCATCGAGCTGACCAAACCGGCGGCGGAATGGCTGGCCGAAAAGGGCTATGACGACAAGATGGGCGCCCGCCCGCTTGGCCGGGTGATCCAGGAGCACATCAAGAAGCCATTGGCGGAAGAGCTTCTCTTCGGAAAGCTCGCGAAAGGCGGGATCGTCAAGGTCGGTGTCAAGGACGGCAAGATCGACCTCAAGCTCGAGGGGCCCAAGCACCCGCGCCTGTCGGGCAAGAAACCCCCGCTTCTGACCGCCGATTGACCGGCATCATACCCTGAATGCCCCGAGGCCCGGCGCGCTTTCCGCGCCGGGCCTTTTTCATGGCCGGGGCACGGACAGATCGCGCGGCCCCTACTTCTCGGTAATCTTCAACTCGATCCGCCGGTTCTGCGCCCGGGCCGCATCGGTATCGGCGGGATCGATCGGCTGGTACTCTCCGAAACCCGCGGCGGACAGGCGCGCCGGTGGAAAACCGAGCTCGTCGGTCATGTAACGCACCACCGACAAGGCACGCGCCTGGCTGAGTTCCCAGTTGTCGTCGAAATCGGGGCTGTTGCGGATCGGGGTGTTGTCGGTATGGCCTTCGACCTGCAACACCCAGTCTATGCCTTCGGGGATATCATCCGCCACGCGGCGCAGGATGCGCGCCACCTTCTCGATCTCGGCCTTGCCCTCTTCCGACAGGTCCGCCTCGGCGGGGGCGAACAGGACCTCCGAGGAGAACACGAACCTGTCGCCTTCGATACGCACGCCTTCCTGTGTTCCGAGGATATCGCGCAAACGGCCAAAGAACTCCGACTTGTATTTCTCGAGGTTCTCCTTCTCCTCCTCCAGAAGGGCGTTGCGCTCCTCGGTCAGCCGGCGCTTTTCCTCTTCCAGCTTGCGCTTGGCCTCTTCCTCTTGCCGGCGCTTGCGTTCCTCTGCCGCGGCACGGGCCAGCGCCACGTTGAGATCCTCGCCCAGCGACTCGATCTGGACGTTGGCCTTGGCCTCGCGCGCGCGGGCGTCGTCCAGCAGCGCCTGCAACTCGCCAAGCTGCTCGCGCAGCGCGGCCACCTGACGGTTGAGCAGCGCCTGTTCCCGGCGCGCTTGTTCCGTCAGCTCCTCTTGCCGCGCCAGTTCTTGGCGGGCCTCCTGCAAAAGAGCGGCGCGCTCTTCCGCCTTGCTCAGACGGGTCTTGGCATCCTGCTCTGCCGCCAGCTTGGCGGCCAGCGCCTGTGCCAGCTCGTCACGCGCATCCTCGATTTCCCGCGCCCGGGCATCGGCGGTATCCTCGGCCTCCGCCTTTGCGGCCAGGGCGGCCGCGAGGCGCCGGCGCAGCTCGTCGGCTTCTTGCGCTCCGGCCTCGGCATCCTGCTGGGCGGAAAGCACCTGTGCCAGCCGCGCGCGCACCCGTTCAAGCGCCTGATCGCGCAATTCCAGGCGCCGGCGCAGGTCGGCGATCAGATCGGCGTTCTCGACCGTCTCGTTCTCGGCGGCGGTCTTGGCGGCCAGCGCCTCGGCCAGCCTCTGCTCGAGGCTCTTGGCGTCGCCGGCCAGCGCATCGCGCTCCGAGCGCAGCCTCGCGATGTCGTTTTCCAGCTTGGCCAGCCGCGCCTCGAGGTCCGAGTTCTGCGCACCCAGCGTATCGCGCGTGTCGCGCATCTGGGCCAAGCGGGCTTCCAGCGTTTCCAGCCGCTCCTCCAGCCGGCCGCGGGTCGAGACGAGCGCCTGCTCAGTTTCCGCCAGGTCCCCCTCGGCCATGCTTGCCCGTTGAGTCAGCGCGGCAACCCGCTCCTGCAAGGCGTCGCGGGCAATCCGCAAAGCGGAGAGTTCGGAGCGTAACTGTTCGGACTCGCGTTCAAGCCCGGTTTTCGATGTGGCAAGTGCATCCCTCGCCGTCTCGGCCTTTTCGGCGCGCGCTGTCAACTCTGCCACGCGGTCCTGCAGGCTATCGCGCGCCGCGCCGAGCGTTGTCAGCTCTGCCTGAAGCCGGGCGAGCCGGCGCTCCAGCTCGGACTCGGTCGCGGAAAGATCCTGCCGCGCCGTTTCCAGCTCTCCCTCGGCGGTTTCGGCGCGCCGTGTCAGTGCGGCGACCTCCTCTTGCAGCGCATCGCGGGTATCGCGCAGCGTGGCGAGTTCCGCCTGAAGTCGCGCCACCTCCTCCCGGCGCTCGGTTTCGGCTTCGTCGAGTTCCTCCTGCGCCGCCGCGAGCGCGGCCTCGCTGGTCTCGGCCCGCTCCGTCAGCCCGGTCACCTGCTGGCGTAGCGTATCGCGCGCCGTGCGCAGCGCCAGGAGGTCGGATTGCAGCCGCGAAACCTCGGCCTCCAGCGCGGCCTTGTCAGCGGCGAGGTCGGTCTCGGTCTGCTCGGCCTCGGCGCGCAGGTCGGCCATTGCGGCCTCTGCCGCGGCGATGCGCGCCTCCAGCGTCCGTTCGGTCCGGGTTGCGTCGGTTTGCGCCTGTTGCAGCTCGGCACGCAGCGCGGTCACCGTCGCGTTCTTGTCCTCGGCATCGGCCAGCGCCGCGGCAAGCTCCGCCTCGAGCGTGGACAGCCGGCTCGCCCGCGCTTCTGCCGTCTCTTCCGTCTCGGCCAACCGGTCCTCGAGCGCCGCGATGCGCGCGTCCTTGTCATCGCTGTCGCTCAACGCCGCGGCAAGATCCGTCTCCGTCTCCTCCTGCGCCAGCAGCGCGGCGGCAAGCCGGATGTCGAGATCCTCCTTGGCCTCCTCCGCGGCGGCAAGCATGGTCAGCGTTTCTTCCGCGCGGCGGCGCTCTTCTTCCAGCGCCAGCGTCATCGAGGTCAGCTCGGCCTCCGCGTTCTTCAACTTCTCGCGCAGCGCCTCGGCCGCGGCTGCCTCGGCCAGCCGCGCCTGCTCCTCCTCGCTCAGCTCGGCCTCCAGGTCTTTCACCTGTCCGCTCAGCGCCACGACATCCTGCCGCTCGTCATTGTACCGCCGCCGCAGATCGGAAACGAGCGCCTCGAGCGCCTCGCGCCGCGCCGCGGCCAGCCGCGCCGCCTCGGTTTGGGCGTCGATCTCCTCGCGCAGATCGGCAAGCGCAAGGTTCAGCTGTTCCTGCTCTGACAGCAACTCCTGCTCCCGCGCCTCGAGATCGGCGATGGTGCCCAGATTGCTCTCGCGTTCGGCCAGCAAGCTGGCCACTTGTTCCTCGAAGCTGGCGATCCGGTCGCGCGCCGCCGAGAGGGCCGCGTCCTGTTCCTCTCGCGCGCTTTCAAGGGCGGCAATCGTGGCGGCCTGTTCCCTTTGCCGCTGGCGCGCGTCCCCCAGCGTCGCGCTTAGCTCGCCCACCCGTTCCGTCAGGCTGGCATTGCGGTCGCGCTCCATTCCCAGCGCGCGCGACAGCTGCGCGACCTCGGCCGACAGTTCGTCCAGCTTGCTTTCCTGTCCGCTGATCGTTTCGCGGAGGACGAACTGCACGATCATGAAGATCGACAGCACGAACATCAGGACCAGCAAAAGGCCGGTCATGGCATCCACGAAGCCGGGCCAGATGGACGACTGGAAACGCTGGCCGGTGCGGCGCGAGAGGGGCATGGATCAGCCCTCCCCTCCGGCCTGATCGGTCCGGGACTGGCGGGGCTGGACGGCGCGGCGCTGACCGCTTTCCGCGGCGCGCAGCTGGTTGAATATCTTGGTCAGCGCCGCGAGGTCCGTCCTGATCTCGGTCATCGTTTCCTGGCGGCCGGCACTGATTTCCTCGAGGATCCGCAACATCTGCACGTCAATGGATCGCAGGCGCATGCGGCTTTCCGCGTCAAGCCCGGTATCGGCGGTGGCGCCGCCCTGCGCCTCGATCGCGGCGATCAGCCGCTCCTGCCCGTCGGCAACCTGCATCAGCGCACTGTTGATTGGGTTGGTATCGCCCATCCTGTGGGTCAGTCTTTCGACGGAATCCGCCAGAACACCCAGTTTCTCGTCGACCATGGCACGGCTGACATCCGACTGCGTGACCATCTGCTGCAACGCGTCGATCTGCTCGGTCATCTGTTCGAGAAACCCCGCCAGCGCGGCATTCTCGCCGCCGAACTCGCTGTCGCCCGCGGCGAACCCCACCCGCGTGATCGAGGACATCCACTCCTCAAGCTCGCGGTAAAAGCGGTTCTGCCCGTGTCCGGCGAACAGCTCCAGCAACCCGACCACAAGTGAACCTGCCAACCCCAGAAGCGACGAGGCGAACGCCACCCCCATGCCGCCCAGCTGGGCCTCCAGCCCCGTCATCAAGCGGTTGAACACCTCGACACCGCCCTCGCCCTCCTGTGGGGCAAGGCTGCGAATGGTGTCCACCACGGCGGGGACCGTCGTCGCAAGGCCATAGAACGTGCCCAGAAGCCCGAGGAAGATCAGCATGTTGACGATATAGCGCGTGATCTCGCGCGCCTCGTCGATCCGTTGCGCCACGGAGTCGAGGATTGACCGCGCCGAACTGGCGGCGATTTCCATCCGCTTCGTGCTGCGCTGCCGCATGAGCTGCGCCAGCGGGGCCAGCAGGCGCGGTGCCTTTATCGTGGTGTGCCCGGGACGGCCGGTGACGAAATCCTCGATCCACCGGACCGAGCCGATCAGCTGGAACACCTGCCAGAAACACGCCACCACCCCGATGAAGAACACGAACAGGATGAACCCGTTGAGATAGAGGTTAGCCTCGAACACCGGCAGAACGCGCGGCAACGCCACAAATGCACCGGTCCCGGTCAGGCCGAGCACGATCAGCATCAGGATGATTTGGCGGACGGGCTGCGAGAATTGCGGCGCGACCTCACGGTCCGGCTGGTCCATCTGGACGGCTCCCGGCTCTGACGTTTCTTGTTGTCACCCTACGCTCTATATGGTGGCAAGCCAAGAAATTATCCCACGATCTGGCGCACACGGGTCACCAGCCAGTCCAGTTCTGCATCCCTGATGCCCAGCTCGCGCAGATGGGCGGTGGTATTGAACAGATACTCCGTGTTGGGCCCCCGCCCGCCGGCCGCGCGCGCGATGATGCGTGCCTGTTCCTCCAGCTCGATCGCGCCGCAGTACTGTTCGTGGTCGGCGTCGATCACGTAGGTCACCGCATCCACGCGGCGTCCATCGGCGAGGTCGATGGCCAGCTCCTTCTCGATATAGGCCGCGGAGACGAGTTCACGCTCGCGCAGGTAGGCCAGCACCTCGGCCTCGTCGTTCCTGTCAACGCGCATGCCAAGGCCGGTGCAGTACGCGGTGTCCGACGCGTCAAGCGCGAGGACAAGCCCGGGGTTTTCCGGCGTTCCCCGGTGGTGAACGCTGCGCATGCAGAAACTGCGGTGATAACCGGGCAACGTGGCAATCGCGGTTTCGCGCGCCGTGAAGCCGGGGTTCCACACAAGCGAACCGTATCCGAAAACCCACATCGTCATTTCGCTGTTCCTCGTCGTTGCGAGGGCTTAAACACCATCCCTGAACGGCTTTAAAGAGGCAGAGGCACGATGCGCATCCTGTTGACCCTGATCGTGAGCGCGGCCACCGCGTGGTCGGGATACTGGTTCGTTGGCAGCACCGGGATGACCACCGCTTTCGAAAGCTGGCTGGATGCGCGCCGCGGCGAGGGCTGGGTTGCCGAGGCGGCAGATATCGAAACGCGCGGATTTCCCAACCGTTTCGACACGTCGTTCACGGATATCGCCCTTGCCGATCCCGATACTGGCCTCGCGTGGGAGGCACCTTTCTTCCAGATACTTCAGCTCAGCTACAAGCCGCACCACGTGATCGCCGTGTGGCCCGAACGCCAGTTGATCGCCACGCCGCGGGAAAAATACGAGGTCGCAAGCCGCGACATGCGCGCGAGCATCGTGACCGGCGCCAACATCCGCCTGCCGCTTGAACGCGCGACACTGACCGCCGAGAAACTGTCGGTCACACCGGCAAACGCCGAACAGCCGACCCGGGCCGAGGCGTTGAGGCTGGCAGCCGAGCGTGTACCGGCCCATCCCGCCAAGTACCGCTTCGGACTGGCCGCCGAGGGGCTGTCTCCCGCGCTCGATTGGCGGGTCAAGCTGGACCCCGCGGGCACGCTGCCGGAGCGTTTCGACGCGTTCAAGGCGGACCTGACGGTGAAATTCGACAAGCCGTGGGACCGGTCCGCGATCGAGGAGGCCCGCCCCCAGCCACGCGAGATCGACATTCGTCTCGCCGAGGCAAGCTGGGGACGGCTCGAGTTGCAAGCGGCAGGCCAGCTGACGGTGGACGGCGCCGGCGTCCCCGAAGGCGAAATCGTGGTCAAGGCACGCAACTGGCGGGACATATTGCAACTTGCCGTCGCCTCGGACCAGATCAGCGGCGGCTTTGCCGATACGCTGGAGGATGGTCTGTCGCTCGTCTCGCGGATGGCCGGGCATCCCCGGACGCTGGATATCCCGCTGACCTTCCAGGGGGGGCGCGTGCAGCTGGGTCCGGTTCCGCTGGGGCGGGCGCCCGTGCTCCGCCTCAGATAGCCGCAGGGGGCCGTTTTCCTGTTGCCGAGGCCACGGCCGGAGGATTAGCTGCAGCGCATGGTTCGCTGGTTCATCAGACTGATCGCCATGATGGCCGTGACGCTCGGGATCCTGGCGCCGCAGGGTGCCGGGCTCGCCGCGCTTGCGGGCCTGGCCAATGGCCATGTGCTTGTCATCTGCACCGGCGACGGCCTTCGCACCCTGCGGATCGGACCGGACGGACAGCCGGCGGACGTCACCGAAAAGGCCGAATTCTGCGCGTTGTCACAGGCGGCCGGAACCGCATCCGCCGCCGCACCCGCGGCGGCGATGTCCCGGCTCGTCCACCTGTCCATGCCGGCCCTTTCCAGCCCGCCGCGGCACGTGCCCTCTCCGCGCCGTCCGTCGCTCCCGCGGGCGCCTCCTGCCGTTTGAAGCTTCTGACGACATCCGATTTTTTTCAATGCCGGGCCATACAGCCCGAAGACAACGCTTCGAACAGGAGACAAAGATGAAAACGCTTTCCGCAATCGCGCTCGCCCTCGCAATGCCGTCTGCCGCGGCCGCCAGCGACTATGCTTTCGGGGATCTCCGGATCATGCATCCGCGCATCTTCGAGACGGCCACCACGGCCCGCGCGGGGGGCGGATACGTCACGATCACCAATGTGGGCGAAACCGATGACACGCTGGTCGGTGTCGATGCCGATTTCCCCAAGGTTGAACTGCACCGGTCCTACGAGGAAGACGGCGTCATGCGGATGCAGCATGTCGACGGCATCGCCGTACCGGCGGGAGAAACCGTCGAACTGGCTCCGGGCGGTTACCACGTGATGTTCATGGGGCTGAGCGCCCCCTTCGAGGCCGGCAACGAGGTGCCTGTCACGCTGAGCTTCCAGAAGGCCGGCGACGTCGAGATCATGTTCAATGTCGAGAAACGCACCGGCGACATGGGTCACGGCGGCATGGATCATTCCAGCGGCGATTGAGCCGCGATCGTTCGGGCTTCGCGGTCCGCGCTCCGGCGCGGGCCGTGCTCAGCGACAATAGGCGCCGGACTCGTGGCTGGCGATGTCGAAATGGAAGTGGTCCTGGTGGTGACGGTCCGCCTCGGGGCCGAGCACGGTGCCGAACGGGCCGCAGGCCGACTCGTGCAGTCGCCGCAGCATCCGCCCGCGACGCCCCCTGTCCCAGTGCTCCTCGACCGACAGCCTGTCCCCATCCCGCAACCGGAAGGCCGCGATGTCGATGGCGCGTCCCTTTGCATGCTCGGAGATGCGCGCGCCGGGTTGGCTGTTGCGCGTTCGGCAGGCGTAATGCGCGGCCACGTCCAGTTCTTCGACCCCGCCGCCCATGATACCGATGATCCGGTCCATGTCGCGCGACACCCAGTCATCCAGTACCCGCGCGGTACTGCATTCCATCAGCGCCGGCTGGCTCAGCCGGACACCGCCCACGGCGTGCACCTCGACCGCGTTTCCGAAACCGCAGGCGGCGTTGTTGCCGGTGACGGGCCCGGCAACCGCACCCTTGATCGAAGCGTGCCCGCAGACAGAGCCGCGGCTCGAGATGTCCGGGTCGTCACGCCCGCCCAACAGCGAACACCCCATCAGCACGAGGGGCGCCAATACCATGAATCTCATTGCTCTCAGCCTCTTTTCACACGCCCGAAATCCGGTGCGTCGGTATCTTGCCCGGCTTCGATGATACCACGGCGGATGGCCCGCGTGCGAGTGAAATAGTCGAAGAGGTGATCACCATCCTCGGTGCGGATCGCGCGTTGAAGCGCAAAGAGCTCCTCCGTGAACCGCCCGAGGATTTCCAGTGTCGCGGCCTTGTTGTGCAGGAACACGTCCCGCCACATGGTCGGATCGGAGGCGGCGATGCGGGTGAAATCGCGAAAGCCTGCCGCGGAGTATTTTATCACCTCGCTGTCGGTCACCCGGCGCAGATCGTCGGCCACGCCGACCATGGTGTAGGCGATGAGATGCGGCGCATGTGACGTGACGGCCAGCACGAGGTCGTGATGCTCGGCATCCATCTCCTCGGTCTTGGCCCCCATGGCCTGCCAGAAGGTTTCCAGACGCGCGACGGCGTCCCGGTCACTGCCCGCCTGCGGCACGATCAGGCAATACCGGTTCTCGAACAACCCGGCGAACCCCGAGCGCGGCCCCGAATGCTCCGTCCCTGCAAGGGGATGCGCGGGCACGAAGTGCACACCCTCGGGCAGATGCGGGGCCACGGCCGCGATCACGTCGGCCTTGACGGAACCCACATCGCTCACCGTCGCGCCGGGCTTGAGCACCGGGCCGATCTCGCCGGCGACGCTGCCCATCGCCCCCACCGGCACGCACAACACCACGAGATCGGCACCCTCCGCGGCCTCGGCCGCGCTTTCGCACACCCTGTCGCAAAGGCCGATCTGCCGCGCCACGTCCCGTGTTTCGGCGGACCGCGCATAGCCCGTGACCTCGCCCGCCAGCCCGGCGCGCCGGATGGCCCAGTACATCGAAGAGGCGATCAATCCCAGCCCGATCAGCGCCACGCGGTCGTAGATCGGGTTCATCGTGCGCCCTCCAGGAAACGGCCCACGGCATGGGCCACGCGGCGGCAGGACGGCTCGTCTCCGACCGTGATACGCAGGCAGTTGGGCAGCTTGTATCCCGCCACGCGCCGCACGATCAGCCCGTCGGACTTGAGGAACGCATCACAGGCCTCGGCCTCGGCCGCGTCGGCAAAGCGCGCGAGCACGAAATTCGCCAAAGAGGTGTCGGAAGGCACGCCACGCTCGGCAAGCGCCTCCGCCAGCCAGGCGCGCAGCCGGGTGTTGTCGGCGCGGCATTTCTCGGCCCACGCCGTATCACGCAGCGCAGCCTCGGCCGTGACGAGCGCGGCATGACTGAGGTTGAACGGACCGCGCAAACGGTTGAGCACCTCGATCACGTGCGCGGGGCCGTAACCCCAGCCGACCCGAAGCCCGCCAAGACCGTAAAGCTTGGAAAAGGTGCGCGTCATCACCACGTTGTCGCGTGCCTCAACCAGCGCTGCGCCCCCGTCATATCCCTCCACGTATTCCGCATAGGCGCCGTCGATCACCAGCAATGTCTGCTCGGGCAGGCGATCGGCCAGACGCGCCAGCTCCGCTTCGCCGATCATCGTGCCGGTTGGATTGTTGGGATTGGCGATGAAAACAAGGCGGGTGCGTGGGGTGCACGCGGCAAGGATCGCATCGACATCCGTCACCCTTTCGCGCTCGGGCACCTCGACCGGCGTCGCACCGTTGGCCAAAGCGCCAATCCTGTAGAGCGCGAAGCCGTGCTCGGTATGGATGACCTCATCGCCCGGGCCGGCGTAAGCCTGGCACAGGAAGGCAAGGATCTCGTCGCTGCCCACGCCGCAGATAACGCGCGCCGGGTCCAGGCCGTGCACCTCGCCTATGGCCCCGCGCAGGCCCGCATGGTCGGACGAGGGATAGCGGTGGAGTTCGAAAGCGGCCTTGCGGAACGCTTCCTTGGCGGCTTCGCTTGGGCCAAACGGGTTCTCGTTCGAGCTCAGCTTCACCACGTTGGCGACGCCCTCGACGGTCGAGGCCCCCCCGACATAGGGCGCGATCTCCATGATCCCGGGCTGCGGCTCGATTTTGGTCATTTGCCCTCACTCCTTCACGGTCTTGATATAAGCGCCATCCCGCCTTGACCAGAGCAAACGAAAAGGCCGCGGCGGTGTCCCCCGTCGCGGCCTTTCTCGCGGTATGCAGAACGTTCAGTTCTGCGCGTAGAATTCGATGACGAGGTTGGGTTCCATGTGGACCGGATAGGGCACGTCGGACAGGCCGGGCGTGCGAACGAATTTCGCGGTCATCTTGGAATGGTCGGCCTCGATGTAGTCGGGCACATCACGCTCGGGCAGTTGAACGGCCTCCAGCAGCGCGGTCATCTGCTTGGAGCGGTCGCGCACCTCCACAACGTCGCCTTCCTTGACGCGGTAGGAGGGAATGTTGACCTTCTTGCCGTTCACGCGCACGTGCCCGTGGTTCACGAACTGGCGGGCGGCGAACATGGTCGGCACGAATTTCGACCGGTAAACGACCGTGTCGAGCCGGCGTTCAAGCAGGCCGATCAGCAGCTCGCCGGTATCGCCCTTGACGCGCTCCGCCTCGGCAAAGATGCGGCGGAACTGCTTTTCCGTCAGGTCGCCGTAATATCCCTTCAGCTTCTGCTTCGCGCGCAGCTGCAGGCCGAAGTCGGACATCTTGCCCTTGCGGCGCTGGCCGTGCTGGCCGGGGGCGTATTCGCGACGGTTGACGGGGGATTTCGGGCGCCCCCAGATGTTTTCGCCCATCCGGCGGTCTATCTTGTACTTGGCAGCGGTGCGTTTGGTCACCTCTGGTCTCCTTCCGATCCATAGAAGGGCGTTGTCCTTTGCGTCCCGGCGCATCCCGGTCGGCCGACAGGCATCCCCTTGCGGGGGCCACCAACACCAATGAAGGCGCGCTTATACAGGGCCACGGGTGGGAGTCAACCGGCAAGGGGCAGCGGCGCCCTGCCGCATGTTCCCCGAACCGCCCCGGTGGTGCGCAACGCGATGGATGACCCCGGTCAGGCCGCCTCGTGCATGAGGATCGCCGCCTCCGACACGCTCAGGCTGCGCCGGGCGAAACCGCCATAGGCATGGGGCTCGTGTTCCATCGCCGGGTTGATGTCCAGAAGCCTTTCGCGGTCACAGGCATCCAGCGTGGTCAGCGCGGCCGAGGCGGGGTGGAAGCTCTCGGTCTCGACGCCGTTGGCCCACAGCACCTGGTGCCGCGGGAGCAGCAGGTGGATATAGGTCACCTCCCGCACCGCGAGGTCGAACGCGATGGTGTCATTGTTAACCAAGTCCTTGGCCGAGACCAGCACCTCGGGTGTGTTGAAAAGCGACCGCGCCACCGCGCCCTTGACCAGCATGCGGTGCTCTGGAGACACCAGCAGCTCCTGGTCCGGCTGGTGGATGCCAAGCGCCCCCATGCGCATCCGGACGGGGCGCAGATGCGGCATGGCAAACAGCCGCGCGCCGGTCATGCGCCGCTTGCCGATCCATTGCACCGGTTGGCGGCCGTTGTCCTTGGTCTGAACGTAGTCGCCCTCGCGCAGTTCCTCCACCAGGCGCGGCCCGCAGGGTGTCTCTATCCGCGTGCCGGGCGTAAAGCAGATGACGCCGCCGGCCTCCGGGGCCGTGGTGTTGCGCGCCAGCGCATCGAGCGAGTGGTGCACCACCCACAGCTCGCGCTCATGCGGGGGCAGGTCATCGACAAAGACCAGCAGCGGCGGCGACCCGTTGCCAACCGGTATGACCGTTACCGTGTATGTCCTCAGCCCGTCGGTAACGACGAAGCCGGTATCGGCCAGTGGCTCGTTGACCTCGACCTCGTGAAGGTTGCTCCGTGTATCCCGTGCCGCCGCGACCAGCCGCCGCACGAGTTTCGCCGCGCCTTTGCGCCGTGCCGCGTGCCTGTCATGTCCTTCAAGCCGCAGAATGCCGTTCGGGCCGTCCACCCGGACCACCTCGCCGCGCCATGCCCAAGACGCGCCGACCGAGAGCGTTTCGATCGGGGCTGCGATGAGCCCGTCCACTTCCGTCTGCGACCAGGATATGACGAACGCGCCCCGAAAGCCCGTCTCCATACCTGATTTCCTGCCTCTATATTTTTATTCAAACGAGTGTATCAGATAAGGATCGCCCTGCAAACCCTGAACAATCAACGATGAATCAGAACTTGACCCGCAACTGCATCGATCCGACGACCTGCGTCTCGGACTGCGTGGCGAATTCCTTGCCCAGCCACGTCAGCCCGTAGAACAGGCTGGTGCCGGAGCGGTTGCGCCAATGCATGCCCGCCCGCGCCCGTGACCGCGTGTCACGCAGTCGCGCGGCCCCGCTGGAGGGGATGAATTCGCTGCTGGCGACATGGGCGATGTCGGCGCCCATGAAAAGCGACACCCCCTGATAGGCGTCCTCCTGGATCACGCTGAAACGCTGCCCGGTAACGGGTGATCTTACCAGCAGACCGCCCGCGCCAAAGCGGCCGAAGGTCAGGTCGGCCCCGGCGCGCACCAGCGTTTCGACACCCGCCCGCGCCTCGATGAACGGGCGCAGCCGCGCCGCATGGCCCAGACGGAATTCGCGCCCGGCCTCGACCACGAGGGCCGGGTCGAGGTCATCGCTGATCTGGGCGGCCTTGGCGGCCGGAGATGCACCGCGGCCGCCGAAGATGTCGTGGAATATCTCCTGCAGGTGGTCGAGCTGAGTGATCGGACCCGTCACCACCAGGTCACCGCCAAGCGAATACTCGATGGCATTCGGCTGGAAATGCGTGTGCAGGCCAAAGGAAAGCGCCTGCGCATAAACGCGGTCCTGCGGTGCCGGCGCTTGCAGGTTCGACGGTGCGATCACCTGGCCGTTGACCCGCAACTCCCATAGCTGCCCCAGCCCGCGCGGCAGCGCGCCGGACCACCCCGGCGCGTAGGCAAGGCTGGACGCGAACGACCCTGTGCGCCAGCGGTCCTCGCCGTCCCCGAGGGAGTCGTTGGTGAAAAGAAGGCCGTAGTGAAGCCCGCGCTCCTGCGCGGAGGCCGGAAATGCCGCAAGGCACAGCGCGCAAAGCGCGGCGAGAAGGCGTAGCATGAGTCCCCGTACTCTCGATGTGGCCCCCCGGCGGGTTGCTGATAGCAAACAACCTGCCGCGGCTGCCAGCCCGCAACCCGTCGTCCCGCCGAGACGAGGCCGGCCTGCGGCGATTCAGCCACATGGGCCCGTGTCAGAGGCGGCGCATCCAGAACTGCAGCCGGTGCGTGGTTTCCTGCGGCTGGTCGATGTCCTTCCAGTCGAACGTGGCCACGACACCGGGCAGCGGGGCATAGCCGCGCTTGCGCCAGAACCCGTCGAGAGGCTGGTACCCTTCGGGCCGGAGCGGGTGGTCTTCGGGCCGCAGCACCCCGCAAAAGGCCGAGTAGCTTCGGCCGAGTTCCCTCGCATGGGCTTCCCGCGCATCGAAGAAGGCATGCCCGATTCCCCGGCCACGGTATTCGGGCAACAAGACGCTTTCCGCGCAGTAGAATATGTCCTGCAGGTCGACGCCCTGCCCCTCGAATGCCGCGGAGAAATCCCCGGCGTGATCCTCCATCGGCGTGCCGGTGGCCGCGCCAACCAGCCTGTCGCCGTCGAACGCGCCGACGAGGATCGCGTTCTCGCTCTCGCGATAGGGTTGCAGATACGCTTCCTCGTAGGCCGCGTCGCCGTCATAGAGATACGGCCATGCCCGGAAAACCTCGATCCTGAGCCGGGCAACCTCCGGCAGCGCATCGGCCAGCGCCGTCCCCGTCAGCCGCTCGACCCTCATCACGACACCTGCCGCGTCCAGTCCGACAGGTTGTAGTACGTGACGATACGGGTGATCAGCCCGTCCCTGAGCGAGAAGAACGACCCGGCGGGCAGGCAATAGCTCTGCCCCGTCGCCTCGGGCAGGCCCTCGTCGGTTTGCAGGTAGGTGCCGTTCACGACGTATTCGGCGGCCGCGCGGGTTCCGCCCTCTGCCTCGAAGATCACCATATCGGTGAGCTTCTCTCGGTAGCAGCGGTTCATGTGCTCGCAGAACGCGCGGAACGCGTCCTTGCCGCGCCGAACCTCGCCCTCGTTGACATGATGGGCCACGTCGTCGCTCAGGCAGGCGAGCATACCCGGCACATCGCCCTTGTTGAAAGCGTCGAAATAGGCTGCAACGGTTTCCTTCATCCATCCTCCCCGGGATCGCCCCAACGGTCCTTCAGGTGCTTTATGATCTGGTCGCGCGTCTGGCGATAGGCGTCCAGCTTGGCCTCCCGCGTTTCACCCAGCCCCGTGGGATCAAGGATCGGCCAATAGACCACCTCCAGGTGAAACAGCCGCGTCAGCTCCAGCGCCTTGCGCTGGCTGGCCGGGCTGAGCGCCACGATCAGGTCGAAGGACGACAGGTCGTCGCCCCACTGTTCCATCTCGTCGAAGCTGCGCGTGCGATGGCGGTCAAGCTCCACCCCCAGTTCGCGGCACACGGCGATGGAAAAGCCGTCGATGTCCATGTCGCTCTTGACCCCGGCGGACTGTACGTAGACGTCAGTGCCGTAGAGCTTCTTCATGATCCCCTCGGCCATGGGGGAACGGACGGCGTTGTGATCGCAGCAGAAGAGCACCGACTGGGGAAGCTCCCGCACCACCGGTTCAGCCCCCGTAATGCAGCACGCATATGAGCGTGAAGAGCCGTCGCGCGGTGTCACCGTCGACCTCCGCCTTTCCCTCCAGCCGTTCCTCCAGCACCCGCGCGCCCTCGTTATGGATACCGCGGCGGGCCATGTCGATCGTCTCGATCTGGCTCGGCGGCAGGTTCTTGACCGCGTCGAAATAGCTTTCGCAGATCTGCCAGTAATCCTTGACGACCTGCCGGAACGGGCTGAGCGACAGGTGGAATTCCGCCGCCGGCTCGCCGGCCTCGGTCCGCACGTCAAAGACCAGCCGCTTCTCGCGGATCGAAAGGCTGACCTGGTAGGGACCATCCGGCACGAGGCGATCGTCGCGCTTGGGCAGGCTGAACGAGTTTTCCTCGATCAGGTCGAACATGGCGACCTTGCGCTCCTGTTCGATCTCCGGCGTGGGCGGTGGCAGGTTCGCGTCATCCAGTTCGATATGGCAGATGCGGCTCATCGGATCGGTCTTTCGGTTTCCTTGCAGGATCGTGCCTAGACCACACTTGTGTCATGGGCAATGCAGCCGGGCGAGGGGGCGCGCGGATTTTGCGGCGTTGTGGCGGTGCGGGCGCGCACGGGCACGCCTATTGCCCGGCGACCGCCTGTCCGGACAAAAGAGCGGCAACCGCGAAGGTCACGTCATCGACACGGCGCTCCAACTGGACGCGGTAGACCGGCGCGCCCACGGCGCGCCCGGCGGTGAATGCCGCCATCATCAGGCCGCGCTCGATCGTCAGGCCGCCATCGCGGTACCGCGCGTCGATCTGCATCAGGGCCGTGATGCCGATGCCGAAAAACGTCGTCAACGGGACCGAAAGGGATATCGTGCGCAGCCGCAACGTCTCCATCCGGGTCCTGATACGCTCCAGCTCCGCGTCGTCGAAGTCGGGAAAACCCTCGGCACCATCGGGAACGGAAACATTCCGTGGAAGCCCGGCCAGCACCTCCTCGAGAAAGGACAGCTCCTGCGCATAGGTGTCCTGCACCGCCTGGGCCTCTGCCCTTGGCATGGCGGCGGGCGTGTTCTGCCAGACGATGACGCCGACCAGCAGCGCCGCCGTCAGCAGGTTGGCAAGCAGGAACCCGAGACCGGACCGCCAGCGAACCGCGACACCGAAAAACGAGGCAAGCGCCACGAGTTCCACCCCCGTATCCACGACGCCGACGCCAAGGGCGTAGGACGAGAACTCGACCATGTCGCCCCGCCCGAACACCATGACGACGAGCGGCTCCAGCAACGGGTAGAGCACGAGACCCGCAACGGGGTAGATCACGATGCCGCCGAACATCGAGATCAGGTTGACGAATATGGCGAGCCGCGCCGCACGGGGCCATTCGAGCCCGAAAAGAACCCTCAGCGCCACGGCCTCGACCAGCAGCGCAACCAGTAGGACATGCGCACGAAGGCGAAGAACGGCAGCATGGGCATGTCGGCACCAGCCGGACCGGCCGCCGTGACGGCCATAATTGTCACCGCGGCGAAACGTAGGCCGTCGCGGTGGTGCTCACGCTTCATTGAAGTGGCTCCCGCCCTTGGCAGCAGGCTACCACCCGGCCCGGGCGTTCGACTTGCCCGCGGTCAATTCCGGCCGACCGGTTGGGTGTTCGGGGCGCGGCGCCGTGAGCCGCCCTGACCCGAACTCAGCGCTTGTTCAGCGACTCCAGCCGCGCCCGCACGCTCAGCCCGTGCGCCTGGAGGCTCTCGGCGCGGGCGAGCGCCTCTGCCGCGGGGCCGACGGCGCGCAGCGCCGCGGGCGTCATGCGCGCCAGCGTGGTACGCTTGAGGAAGTCCATGACCGACAGGCCGGACGAGAACCTTGCCGAGCGCGCCGTGGGCAGAACATGGTTGGGGCCGCCAACGTAATCGCCGATTGCCTCCGGCGTCCACTGGCCAAGAAAGATCGCCCCGGCATGCGTGATCCGCCCGGCCAGCCCCTCTGCGTCATCGACGCAGAGTTCCAGGTGTTCGGGCGCGATCCGGTCTGCCAGCCGCGCGGCCGTGTCCAGATCCGGAACGGTAATCACCGCGCCGAAGTCACGCCAGCTCGCCCCGGCGATGTCGCGCCGGTCCAGGGTTTGCAGACGTGTTTCCACCGCCTCCCGCACGGCGTTGGCGAAACCGGCATCGTCGGTGATCAGGATCGCCTGCGCGCTCTCGTCGTGCTCGGCTTGGCTGAGCATGTCGAGCGCGATCCAGTCGGGGTCATTGTCGCGGTCCGCGATGACAAGGATTTCCGACGGCCCGGCGATCATGTCGATGCCCACCCGTCCGAACACCCGTCGCTTGGCCGCGGCAACATAGGCGTTGCCGGGGCCGGTGATCTTGTCGACGGCCGCGATGCTCTCGGTGCCATACGCCAGCGCAGCGACCGCCTGCGCGCCGCCCACGCGGTAGATCTCGTCAACACCGGCCAGCCGCGCCGCCAGCATCACCAGCGGGTTGGCCACGCCGCCAGGCGTGGGCACGGTGATGGCCAGCCGCTCGACACCCGCGACCTTGGCCGGGATCGCGTTCATGAGCACCGAGGAGGGATAGGAGGCCAGCCCGCCGGGCACGTAGAGCCCTGCCGCCGATACCGGGGTCCAGCGCCAGCCCAGCGTCGCGCCCTCCGGATCGGTCCAGCTCTCGTCCTTCGGCATCTGGCGGGCGTGGTAGGCGCGGATGCGTTCCGCGGCCAGTTCCAGCGCCTGGCGGTCGTGCGCGGGCACCTCTGCCACAAGGGCGTCAACTTCGCCGGCGGAAAAACGCAGCCCGCCGGGCGCAATGTCCACGCGGTCGAAACGCCGGGTCAGGTCGATCAACGCCGCGTCGCCCCGCGCGCGCACATCGCCGATGATCGCGGCCACGGCATCATCCACGTCCTGCGATTCCTCGCGCTTCGCGCCAAGCAACGCGGTGAACGCCTGTTCGAAACCCGGGTCGGCGGCATCGAGGATGTGCGGCATTGCGGTGTTCCCTGACGAATTCGGCTCTCCACCGCATAGCCGCTCGGCGGGATGGTCACAAGCGGCGGCAGGGCAAGTTGACCTGCGTCATTCCGTGACGGCGGCCGGCATGCTAGACATCAGCCGGCATGACGACGAACAGGCAAGTTGACAGGATGACACGCATACCGTTCATCGCGGCGGGGATGGTTTGCTGC
Organism: Roseovarius salis; assembly: GCF_044472985.1. Taxonomy (NCBI): domain Bacteria; kingdom Pseudomonadati; phylum Pseudomonadota; class Alphaproteobacteria; order Rhodobacterales; family Roseobacteraceae; genus Roseovarius; species Roseovarius salis. The sequence continues at coordinate 52,484 of NZ_JBISDG010000014.1, forward strand.
CTGTTGGCGGCCGCGTCCGCGTCCGCGGAAAGCCTCGGTCGGCCCGACTACATGGACTATTGCGCAGCCTGCCACGGCGAGACCGGGGCGGGTGACGGCCCGTTATCGGAAATCATCGACCGCGCCGTGCCCGCCCTCACCGGGCTGGCGGCCGACAATGGCGGGCGGTTTCCCATGCTCAGGGTGATCCGAACGATCGACGGCCGCGAGCAAGTGCCCGGCCATGGGTATCCGATGCCCGTCTGGGGTAACCGCTTGACCGAGACCACGCGCGACACCGGCGACTACCCGGTCGAGCTCGTCGTGCGGGGGCGCGTCCTGTCCCTCGCCTATTACCTCGAATCGATCCAGCGGTGACGCCTACCCGCGCGCCAGCCGCTTGCGCATCGGCTGGCCGCGGGTGCGGAAGAATTCCACCGCGGGCCCCTCGTTCTGCCAGCCGCGCGCCAGAAAGAACGGGTGTGCCGCCTTGGTGCTGACAAGACGCCCCTCGTCATGGCCTAGCGCGGCAAGCTCCTCTTCCATGGAGTGCAGCAGCGCCTTGCAGTGGCCCCGCCCCGCATGGCGCGGCGCGGCATAAAGCAACAATATGCGGCCATCGTGCGATATCGCGCCCACGGAGGCGATTTCGCCGTCCTGTGTGGCCACGCGGATCCCGTGCGCGCCCTCCAGCCATATCCGGACCTGATCGGGCGTCTTGTTGGCGATCCACGCGCCGATCGCGGCGGGGTCGTTGTTGTGGTCCGGCAGGCAGAGTTCACGGATGGAGGCGATCAGAACGGCGCTGATACCGTCGGCATCGTCGAGCCGGGCCTGGCGGATCTCGGTCATCGCGTCAGGCCTCGTGATCGGGCACCTTGCCGGAGGGGGCGCGGTAGGGGCGCGTGACATCCTTCAAGGTGACCTCGACCGCTTCGACCTTAAGGCGGATCATGCCGTCCCCGGCGAGGATCAGTTCCAGGTTTTCGTGTCCCGTCTCGGCCGTTCCGTGTTCGATGGCCAGCAAGGACAGGACAAGATCGGCATCGTGTCGGTCAATCCCCTGGCTCGCGACGCGGAGCACGTTGTCCACCACCAGCAGCGAACGCACGCGCTCCGGCCCGTGGCCGGGCCCGTCGGGGTATTCCCAGCGGAAGCGGTTGATCAGCACGGCGAAGCGCCGCTCACGGGATCGCCATGTCATTTCCGTCGCCGGAAACACGGCATCCTGAACCAGCGAGGACACCACCTTGACGTCCTCCGGATCAAGCGCGACGAGATTCAGGGGCGTCTCGCCGCCCTGCTCGAAAGTGGCATCATCGGTCACGTTCCGGTCACCCTCTCGATCTTTGCACCCACATTTCCCAGCTTCTCCTCGACACTCTCATAACCGCGGTCGAGGTGGTAGACCCTGTTCACGACCGTTTCGCCCTCGGCGGCGAGACCGGCAAGGATGAGCGACACGCTGGCGCGCAGATCGGTGGCCATCACCGGCGCGCCTTTCAGTTGCTCCACCCCCGTGACGGTGGCGGTGCCCCCCTGCACGTCGATGCGCGCCCCCATGCGGACGAGTTCCGGCGCGTGCATGAACCTGTTCTCGAAAATCTTCTCTTCCAGCACGCTGACGCCGTCGGCGGTGCACATCAGCGCCATCATCTGCGCCTGCAGGTCGGTGGGAAAGCCGGGAAAGGGCTCGGTCGTGACGTCGACGGCCCGGACCCGTCCGCCGCGGCGTGTCACCTTGAGCCCGCGGGCCGTTTGCTCGACGGATATGCCGGCCTCGTCGAGCTTGTCGCAAAAGGCGCCGACCAGTTCCACCCGCCCGCCGAGGCATTCGACCTCACCGCCGCAGATCGCCGGTGCCAGCATGTAGGTTCCCAGCTCGATCCGGTCCGGCACCACCGGGTGCGTCGCCCCGCCCAACCGGTCGGTCCCCTCGATCGTGATCGTGCCGGTGCCTTCCCCCTCGATCCGTGCGCCCATCCGCCTCAGGCATTGCGCGAGATCGACGATCTCGGGCTCTTGCGCCGCGTTGCGCAGCACCGTTGTGCCGCGGGCGAGCGTGGCTGCCATCAGCGCGTTTTCCGTCGCGCCCACCGATACCAGCGGGAACTCGAACTCGCCGCCCTTCAGGCCGCCCTTGGCCGTGGCGTGCACGTAGCCGTCCTCGAGCTCCAGCTTTGCCCCCATTGCCTCCAGCGCCCTCAGATGCAGGTCCACCGGGCGCGCACCGATGGCGCAACCGCCGGGCAGCGAGACCACCGCGTGTTCCTCGCGTGCGAGCAGCGGCCCCAGCACGAGGATGGATGCCCGCATCTTGCGCACGATGTCGTACTCGGCAACGTGGCTGGTCAGCCCGCGGCCCGACAACGCCAGAACCTGACCGTCCTGCATGGTGGTCACTTCCGTGCCGAGGCTTTGCAACAGCGCGCCCATGGTCCGGATATCGGACAGGCGCGGCGCATTGGTCAGCGTCAGCGGTTCGTCGCTCAGCAGTGCCGCCGGCATGAGCGTCAGACACGCGTTCTTGGCCCCGGCAATCGGGATGTCCCCCGAGAGGGGGCCGTTGCCGGTCACCCGTATCGAATCCATCTTTTTTCAGTCCTTGCTTTCCGCCGCGTCCCCGCCCTGTTCCGACCGCTTGCGGGCCCGCGCCTGTGCCTTGCGCCGGGCCATGTTGGCCTTCAACGCGGCTTTCAGGCGGGTCTCGCGGCTATCCTTCTGCGCTGCGGCCGACTTGTCACGGGGTGCCTTTTTCACCATGTCCCCTTTCCTATAGCAGGCGCAAATCGCGGTCCAGATATCCCTTGCACGATCACACGGAAGCGTCTATCAGGCGCGCCATTGGCGAGGCTGCTGTAGCTCAGTGGTAGAGCGCACCCTTGGTAAGGGTGAGGTCGGGAGTTCAATCCTCCCCAGCAGCACCATTCACCCGGCAGGCAAGATGGTGCCGACGCACGCCAAAACAGACACTTTCACACGCGGCACCGGCCCTCTATAAGGGCGGCGGTCCGGGCGGCCGAGTCGCCGCCCCGGTTCCATGGCGGCGACAGGACCAGACACAAACATGTCAATGTTCAACAATATCCCCGGTCTCTTTTCCTCGGACATGGCGATCGACTTGGGAACAGCGAACACGCTTGTCTACGTGAAGGGGCGCGGTGTCATCCTGTCGGAACCGTCCGTTGTCGCCTATCATGTCAAGGACGGCGTCAAGAAGGTGCTTGCCGTCGGCGAGGACGCAAAACTGATGCTGGGCCGCACGCCGGGCAGCATCGAGGCGATCCGCCCGATGCGCGAAGGGGTGATCGCCGATTTCGACACCGCCGAGGCGATGATCAAGCACTTCATCCGCAAGGTGCACAAGCGCTCGACCTTCTCCAAGCCCAAGATCATCGTCTGCGTGCCCCACGGCGCCACACCGGTCGAGAAACGCGCGATCCGCCAGTCGGTGCTGTCGGCGGGCGCACGGCGCGCGGGGCTGGTGGCCGAACCCATCGCCGCGGCGATTGGCGCAGGCATGCCCATCACCGACCCCACCGGCAACATGGTCGTCGACATCGGCGGCGGCACGACCGAGGTCGCCGTGCTCAGCCTTGGCGACATCGTCTATGCCCGCTCGATCCGCGTGGGCGGCGACCGGATGGACGAGGCGATCATCAATTACCTGCGCCGCCAGCTGAACCTGCTGGTGGGCGAATCAACCGCCGAGCGCATCAAGACGTCCATCGGCACGGCGCGGATGCCCGATGACGGGCGGGGTACGTCACTCCAGATCCGGGGGCGCGACCTGCTCAACGGGGTGCCCAAGGAAACGGAGATCACTCAGGCGCAGGTGGCCGAGGCGCTGTCCGAGGTCGTGCAGTCGATCTGCGAGGCCGTGATGACCGCGCTGGAGACCACACCGCCCGACCTCGCCGCCGACATCGTGGACCGCGGCGTGATGCTGACCGGGGGGGGCGCGCTGCTGGCCGATCTCGACCTCGCGCTGCGCGAGCAGACCGGGCTGGCCGTCTCGATCGCCGATGACAGCCTCAACTGCGTCGCACTCGGCACGGGCAAGGCGTTGGAGTTTGAAAAACAGCTCCGGCACGCGATAGACTACGAAAGCTAGGCAAAGGCTTCGAAGCGAAGGGACCGCCCTTGGCAAGGGACCGCACCCGGGAGAACGACTATTCCGGCCAGTTGAGGCGTCTTCTGGTCTGGGTGCTCGCGTTGTGCCTGTTCGCGCTGTTCCTGTTGTGGCGCATCGACAGCCCCCGGATAGAGCGATTCCGCGCACAGGTGATCGACACCGTCGTGCCCAGCTTCGACTGGGCGATGGCACCGGTCACCGGCATGGTCAATCTCTTCCACGACTTCCAGAGCTACCAACGTATCTACCGCCAGAACCAGGAGCTGCGCCGCGAACTCCAGCAGATGAAGGCGTGGAAGGAAGCGGCGCTGCAACTGGAGCAGGAAAACGCGCGGCTTCTGGATCTCAACAACGTGCAGCTCGATCCCCGGCTTACTTTTGTCACCGGGGTCGTTCTGGCTGACAGCGGGTCGCCCTTCCGGCAGTCCGTTCTCATCAATGTCGGCGCGCGTGACGGTATCATGGATGGCTGGGCGGCCATGGACGGGCTGGGGCTTGTCGGGCGCATCTCCGGCGTTGGCGACAACACCAGCCGGGTGATTCTGCTCACCGACACGTCCAGCCGGATTCCAGTCACCGTGGAGCCCTCGGGCCAGCAGGCGCTGGTGTCGGGAGACAATACGCCGGCGCCCACGATCAGCTTCCTGGAGGCGCCGGACCGAGTGCGCCCGGGGGACCGCGTCGTGACGTCGGGCGACGGCGGGGTATTCCCCGCCGGGTTGCATGTGGGCCAGCTTACCAAGGATCCCGGGGGGCGGCTCCGGGTGCGTCTCGCGGCGGATTACGAGCGGCTTGAATTCCTTCGCGTCCTGCGCAACTGGCGGGATGAGCGCATCACCGACCCCGGCGGTCTGGTCGTGCCCGACGACCTGCCTGCCAGCGGCACATCCGGCGCGCTCGACGCCCCCGGAACCGAAGCAGCGAACCGGGAAGCCGCCGATGGCTGAACGCGGACAGGCCTATCTCTGGGCGATGCGGGCGCTGTATCTCGCTCTGTGCACGGGGCTTGTCTTCCTGCATCTCCTGCCGCTTGACACGCTGCCACGGGGATGGGCCGGGCCGGACATCATGCTGGCCATAACCTTCGCGTGGAGCCTCAGGCGCCCCGAGCTTGTTCCGCCCGTCCTGATTGCCCTGGTGTTCCTGCTCTGCGACCTGCTGTTCCACCGGCCCCCGGGCCTCTGGGCCGGGCTTGTGCTGATCGGCAGCCAGACGCTGCGCGCCCGCGCGCCCGACCTGCGCGACCTGACCTTCCCGGTCGAGTGGCTGAGCGTGGCAACGACGCTGGTGGCCATGACACTGGGATACCGCCTGATTCTCGGCGTCCTGATGGTCGACCAGGCACCGCTTGGACTGAGCCTGATGCAGATGGTGATGACCCTTGTGGCCTACCCGGTCGTCGTGCTGGTCTCGCAGTCGGTCCTGGGCGTGCGCAAGATCGCGCCCGGGGAACTCGACGCCATGAGGTCCGGCACATGAGACGGCCAAGCCGCGATACCGCCGAAAGCCACCGCCGGATTACCCGGCGGAGCCTGATACTGGGCGGCGCCATGACCACCGCGGTGGGGGCGCTGGCGCTGCGCATGCGCTTCCTTCAGGTGGAGCAATCCGACCAGTTTCGCCTTCTGGCCGACGAGAACCGCATCAACATCCGGCTCATCCCTCCGACGCGCGGGCGGATATTCGACCGAAACGGGGCGATCATAGCCGAGAACGTGCCGAGCTATCGCATCACCATGATCCGCGAAGAGGCCGGGGATGTCGACGAGATCATCTCGCGCCTGTCGCGGTTGGTCGACATCGAGGCGGACGAGCTGGAACGCGCCCGCCGCGACCTCGAGCGGCTGCGCGGCGACACGCCCGTGACGGTGGCCGACCGTGTCAGCTGGGAAGAGATCAGCCGCGTTGCCGTCAACACGCCTGCCCTGCCCGGCGTGACACCCGACGTGGGCCTGTCACGCCGCTATCCCCGCGGCAAGGCCTACGCGCACGTGGTCGGTTATGTCGGCCCGGTAAGCGACCGGGACCTTGAACGCATCGACGCACCCGACGCGCTGCTGCTGATACCGCGCTTCCAGATCGGCAAGATCGGGCTCGAGGCCGAGCGCGAGGAGATGCTGCGCGGCGAGGCGGGCACCAAGCGCGTCGAGGTGAATGCCGCCGGCCGTGTCATGCGCGAACTTGAACGGCAGGAGGGAACGTCCGGATCGGACATCCAGCTGACCATCGACGACGCGCTGCAGACATACACGCAGGCACGGCTGGGCGACGAAAGCGCGTCCGTCGTCGTGATGGATTGCGCCACCGGCGACCTTCTGGCTTGCGCCTCCTCACCCAGCTTCGATCCCAACCTGTTCGTGCGGGGCATCTCGGTCGCGAACTACAACGCCCTGCTGCAAGACGAACGCCGCCCTCTGCCGAACAAGGCGGTGCAGGGCATCTATCCGCCGGGCTCGACCTTCAAGATGGTCACGGCGCTCGCCGCGCTGGAGGACGGCCAGCTTGACCTCAACGAAACGGTCTATTGCCCCGGCCACATGGAGGTGAGCGGCCGCCGCTTCCATTGCTGGAAACGCGCGGGCCACGGCAACATGGACCTGCATCATTCGCTCAAGGAAAGCTGCGACGTCTACTATTACGAGATCGCGCAACGGGTCGGCATCGAGAAGATCACCGCGATGGCGCAGCGGCTCGGCCTCGGGGTCGCGCACGACCTTCCGCTGACATCGGTGGCCGCGGGCCTCACGCCCACCAAGGACTGGAAGATCGTCAACCGCGGGGCCGAATGGGTGATCGGCGACAGCGTGAACGCGGCCATCGGGCAGGGCTTCGTGCTCGCCTCGCCGCTGCAACTGGCGATCATGTCGGCACGGCTTGCCACGGGGCGCGGCGTTGTGCCCCGGCTCATCAAGTCGGTGGACGGGGTCGACCAGCCCAACAGCCCCGGCGCCCCCCTCGGACTGAACGAGAACATGCTGCGCGCGGTGCGCAAGTCTATGTACGCGGCGTCCAACGACCGTCGCGGCACCGCCTATTCCAGCCGGATCGTGGAGGACGCCTTTCGCATGGCGGGCAAGACGGGCACCAGCCAGGTCCGCAACATCACCACCGGCGAGCGCGCCCAAGGGGTGCGCCGCAACGAGGACCTGCCATGGGAACAGCGTGACCACGCCCTTTTCGTGAACTTCGCGCCCTACGACGAACCGCGCATCGCCGTCGCCGTGGTGGTCGAGCATGGCGGCGGCGGCTCGACCGCTGCAGCCCCGATCGCCCGTGACGTGACGCTGCAGGCGCTTTACGGCGAGGACCCGCCGCTTTCGGCCTACCCGGCGAAGGACCGCAACCGGATCAGCACCCAGCAGGAACGCCTGCGCCGGGCCCGCCCCGGACCTGCCGAGAACGGGAGCGACCGCGCGTGAGTTATCTCGAGTACACGGTCAAGACCACGCCCGCGGGGCTGCGCAAGGTCCTCCATTTCAACTGGGGGCTGGCGATCCTGCTCACCGCCGTGGCCGGCATCGGCTTCCTGATGCTCTACTCGGTCGCGGGCGGCTCCTTCTCGCCATGGGCCGAACCGCAGATGAAACGCTTCGCCGCGGGATTCGTGGCCATGTTCGCGGTGGCGATGGTCCCGATCTGGTTCTGGCGAAACATGTCCGCACTGGCATACGTCGCCTCGGTTCTGCTGCTCGTCGCGGTGGAGTTCTTCGGCATCGAGGGCAAGGGCGCACAGAGATGGCTCGACCTTGGCGTGATACGCCTGCAGCCGTCCGAACTGATGAAGATCAGCCTAATCATGGTGCTCGCCGCCTATTACGACTGGCTGCCCATGTCCCGCGTCTCGCGGCCCCTCTGGGTTCTGCTGCCGTTGGGCTTGATCCTCGCGCCCGTGGCGCTCGTCCTGCGGCAGCCCGATCTGGGCACGTCGATCCTTCTCATCGCGGGGGGCGGCATCCTGATGTTCCTTGCCGGGGTTCACTGGGCGTATTTCGCCGTGGTGATCGCCGCCGCCGCCGGGCTGGTCGCGGCCGTATTCCAAAGCCGCGGCACCGACTGGCAGATGCTCGCCGACTACCAGTACCGACGGATCGACACGTTCCTCGATCCGGCCTCTGATCCGCTCGGGGCGGGGTATCATGTCACGCAGTCGAAAATCGCGCTCGGCTCCGGCGGGTGGACCGGGCGCGGGTTCATGCAGGGCACGCAGTCCCGGCTGAACTTCCTGCCGGAAAAGCATACCGATTTCATCTTCACAACGCTGGCCGAAGAGTTCGGTTTTATCGGGGCGATTTCGCTCCTGTCCCTCTATGCCCTGATAACCGTCTTCTGCATCGTCTCGGCGCTTGCCAACCGCGACCGCTTCGCCTCGCTGCTGACGCTGGGGATCGCCGCGACCTTCTTCCTCTTCTTCGCGGTCAACATGTCGATGGTGATGGGGCTGGCCCCCGTGGTCGGGGTTCCGCTGCCGCTGGTCAGCTACGGCGGGTCGGCCATGCTGATCCTCATGCTGGGGTTTGGCCTGGTGCAGAGCGCCCATATTCACAGGCCGAGGTAAACCATGTCACTCAACGTACTGTTCGCCGCCAAGCCCGAGCGGTGGGAAAGCTACAAGACCCCGCTGGAAGCAGCGTTCGCGAACGCCGGGCTGGACGTGTCGATAACCACCGACAAAGCCCCCGAAACCGTCGACTACATCGTCTACGCGCCGGGCGGACCGGTGCAGGATTTCACCCCGTTCACGCGCTGCAAGGCGGTGATGAACCTGTGGGCCGGGGTCGAATCCATCGTGACCAACCCAACGCTCACGCAACCGCTCACGCGGATGGTCGACGAAGGCCTGTCCGTGGGGATGGCAGAATGGGTGACAGGCCACGCGATGCGTCACCACCTCGACATGGATCTCGATATCCTTCGTGCCGCCGGGGACTGGTCCCCGCATATCCCCCCGCTGGCAAAGGAACGCCCCGTCAGCATTCTCGGGCTTGGAGAACTCGGGCAGGCGGCGGCACGTATGCTCGCCGGTATCGGCTTTCCCGTGACGGGTTGGAGCCGTACGCCCAAGACGGTTGATGGCATTACCTGCCTGTCCGGCGAGGAAGGTCTGGAAACGGCACTTTCGACCGCGCAGATCCTCGTCCTGTTGTTGCCCGACACCCCGGCGACGCGTGACATACTTAACAAGGGGGCACTGGCCCGCCTGCCCCGGGGTGCGGTCATCCTCAACCCGGGGCGCGGGACGCTCATCGACGATGACGCGCTGCTGGCCGCGCTGAACGAGGGGCAGGTCAGTCATGCCACGCTCGACGTTTTCCGGCAGGAACCGCTGCCCGCTGACCATCCGTACTGGACCCATCCCCGGGTCACGGTCACCCCACACATCGCCGCCGAGACACGCCCCGAAACCGCCGCCCGGGTCATCGCCGAGAATATCCGCCGCTCCGAAGCAGGCGAACCGCTGCTCTACCTGGTGGATCGTGAACGGGGATACTGACCCATGGCGCGATGATCACGGCGGGCTCGGTCAGTCGCCCGCGATGAAGGCGGTCATCGTCCACTCCCCGTCGACCTGTTCGAAGATCGCGCGGTAATCGAGGTAGGCGCGCAGATAGTCCTCGTGCACGTAGCCTTTCGCGCCGTCGGTGCGTTCCACGCCGACATAGCTGGTGCCGCTTACCCAGTCGCGAAGTCGCACGACCTCGTGGTCGAGACGGTCCAGCACAGCGCCGTACCGGATCGGCCGCCCGCGCATCGCCACGCCGGTGCCGGTGACGAACAGCGCCTCGAAGGGATCGATGTCGTCAGGGGGAGCATAGGTGAAAGTGTAGGGCGCGACGAACCGCCTCTCGCCGTCGAAACGCCCGCCCATGCGCAGGACCGTTTCGAGGTCCGCCCAGTTTCGCTCACGCATGGCGGGGGCCTCGTGCCGGCGTTCCGGGGCGAAATCCTCCGACGGGACCTCGAGGAAATCACGCAGCGCCGCGCGTCCCGACGCCCCGCCAAAGCTCAGCCGGATGTTCTCGCTGGCCATGGACAGGATCGATTCGATGTCGCGCCCGACCACGGCCTCCAGAAGGCGGTCGCGATAGGCGGCGAAATCCGGCGCTTGCGTGGCCTCGTCCACCGGCGGGGCCGTGACGGGCTGCCCGGGCGCTGCCGTTGCCCAGAGAACCGCAGCAAGAAGAACGACAACCAGGCGCGTCATGGCCGGACTATCGCCAAGCGACGTGTGCCGGTCAACCGCCCGCCGGACAGGCCGCGCGCGGGTGGGCGTCTATTTCAGCCTCGGCGGACGGTCAGGATCGGACCCCGGTGTCAAAGCGGGCGCCTGAATGGCGCCTTCCGGCTCGGGCAGGTCGAAACGCAGCCCCACCCGGGCCAACCGCGCCGTCGCCGGGTCCTCGGCCCGGAAGAAGGCTACATCCAGCGCCGCGGCCTCCAGCCCCGAGAACTGCAAGACCTCCGAGATCGCGGCGGCGATGGCCTCCTCGGCGCCCGGAACGGCGTCGATGATGCCCAGAATATGCCCCCCGGCGCCGGTGTCATAGACCGCCCCGGCCAGATAGGCGTGCCCCGCCAGTCCCGCCGCGCTGGCCAGCCGCGCATCAAGGGCGCTCAACAGCCGCGCCGGCAATTCGCCGGGCGGGCGGACCTCGCGCAGCCTTGCCTCCACTTCCGCCGGGCGGTGGGACAGCATGTTCGCGAGCCAGCTCACGGCCTCCGCCGGCAGCAGGGTCTGAGTGGAGGCAACACCGAGGTTCAGGCCGACCCCCAACCCCTGACCCGCCAACATGGTGGCGACCGTGCGGCCGGAAAGCGCCACGTAAGGTGCCTCGCCACCGGCGAAGTGCGCCAGCCGATCCTCGCTGTCGAACACAAGCACATGGCTTTGCCCGTCGACCGCGACGGTCCTCGGCGTGACCTTGTCGGCCTCCGCCTCGGCCTCCAGCAACAGGAAAAGCTCTGACGCCGCGAAAGTGTGGTAGAAAGCAAGCCGCGGCTGTTCGTCATCGGGTGCGGCATTCATCGCGGCGAGCGCGGACTCCAGCCGGGTCTCATCGGTCATCAATCACCTCCCGCACACGCGCGCGCAGCTCGGGCAGCACCTCTGCCTCGAACCAGGGGTTCTTCTTGAGCCAGGCGGTGTTGCGCCACGACGGGTGCGGCAGCGCGAACACATCGGGCGCATGCGCCCGCCATGCCTTGACGGTCTCGGTGACGCCCGTTCGGACGCCCAGATGGTACTTGTGCGCATACCCGCCGACAAGCACACGCACCCGGACGCTGGACAGCGCGGCCATGACCTTGTCATGCCATGTCTGCCGGCATACCGACGGCGGTGGCAGATCGGATCCCTTCGCATCGTAGCCGGGAAAGCAGAACGCCATCGGCACCACCGCGACCCTGTCGAGATCGTAGAACGCATCGCGCGACAAACCCATCCAGTCTCGCAGGCGCTCGCCGGACGGATCGTCGAAGGGCTTGCCGGACGCGTGCACGCGCATCCCCGGCGCCTGTCCCGCAATCAGGACCCGCGCGCCGGGACGGAACCAGACCACGGGTCGCGGCGCATGGGCGGTGGCGGTTGCGGCGAACCGGTCCGAGCATAGCCGGCAGGCCGCGATGTCCTCGGCCAGCCCTGTCACTCACGCGACCTTCACGCCCGCGTCGGCCATTTCCGTCAGCGCGGCGGCAAGCGACCCGTCGAGGTCGATGCCGCGGCACAGGTCGGTGCGCACCGTGACGGCATAGCCCAGCTTGGCCGCGTCGAGCGCCGACCACTTGACGCAGAAATCGGTCGCCAGCCCCACGATCGTGAGCGTGTCGATCCCGCGCTCCTGCAGATACCCGTGCAGTCCCGTCGGCGTCTCGTGGTCGTTCTCGTAGAAGGCCGAATAGCTGTCGATCCCGGCATCATACCCCTTGCGCAGGATCACGTCGGCGCGGGTCGTGTCCAGATCGTCGTGCAAGGCAGCCCCGCGGGTGCCCTGCACGCAGTGATCCGGCCACAGGATCTGCGGGCCATAGGCCATTTCAACGGTGTCGAAGGGCGCCTTGGCCGCATGGCTGGAGGCAAAAGAGGAATGCCCGGCCGGGTGCCAGTCCTGCGTCAGGACAACCGCGGGAAACCCGGCCATCGCGGCGTTGATGCCCGGCACGATCACGTCACCTTCCTCCACCGCGAGTGCCCCGCCGGGACAGAAATCGTATTGCAGGTCGACGGCGATAAGGGCATGGGTCATGGGCGGTCCTTTCCGATTGCCCGAGAGGTATGCGGCGGGGCGGTCCGCGTCAACGCCGCCCCTTGCGGCATGAAGGCACCCGGCGTAGATCATCCCGGCATGTACACCATTGCCGCCCTCTATCATTTCACCCGGTTCGATGATCCCGCCGCGCTGCGCATGCCGCTGCTGCAGCTATGCGAACGCGAGCGGATCTCGGGTTCGCTGCTGCTGGCGCACGAGGGGATCAACGGAACGGTCGCCGGACCCCGCGAGGGGATAGACCGGGTCATCGCCCATATCCGCGCCCTGCCCGGCTGCGCCGATCTGGAATGGAAGCGGAGCGAGAGCGCCGCGCCGCCCTTCCGCCGCCTCAAGGTCCGACTGAAACGGGAAATCGTGACGATGGGCCAGCCGGATGTCGACCCCAAGGCACGGGTCGGGCACTACGTGGCGCCACAGGACTGGAACGCGCTGATCCGTGCCCCCGACGTGGCGGTGATCGACACGCGCAACGACTACGAGGTGGCGATCGGCACGTTCGAAGGCGCCATCAACCCCGGCACCGAGAGCTTCCGAGATTTTCCCGCCTGGTGGGAGGCCAACAAGCACCGCTTCCACAACAAGCGGATCGCGATGTTCTGCACCGGCGGCATCCGCTGCGAGAAATCCACCAACTACCTGCTTTCGCAGGGGGTGGAGGATGTCTACCACCTCAAGGGCGGCATCCTGAAATATCTCGAGGATGTGCCGGAGGAGGACAGCACGTGGCAGGGCGCCTGCTTCGTCTTCGACGACCGCGTGTCGGTGGGCCACGGTCTGGCAGAAGGCCCGCACGAGCTCTGCCATGCCTGCCGCCGCCCCGTCCTGCCGGAGGACATGGACCGCCCCGACTACGAGCACGGCGTGTCCTGCCATCACTGCATCGACGAGACGAGCGAGGCTGACAAGGCGCGCTTCCGCGAACGGCAAAAGCAGATCGCGCTGGCCGAGGCGCGCGGCGAGACACACATCAAGATCGCGCACCAGGGCTGAGCGCACCCGGCCTCAGGCCACCCCGGCGCGCAGGGCGTCGTGGATGTGAACAAGCCCTTTCAGCCGGCCTGTCCCGTCAACCGCGAACAGCGTCGATATCTTGTTGGCGTTCATGATTCCGAGCGCCTCGGTCAGCAGCGCGTCGGGCGCAATGGTCCGCGGGCTGCGGGTAGCGACCTCACCCGCGCTGCGCGCCATCAGGTCGTCCAGGTTGCGCCGCAGGTCGCCATCGGTGATGACCCCCACAAGCTGGCCGTCCTCCACCACCGCGGCCACGCCGAACCCCTTGGCAGTCATCTCCAGCAGGGTCTGACCCATCGGCGTGTCCTCGGACACTACCGGCAGTTCCGCCCCGGTATGCATCACGGCCGATACCCTCAGCAGCTGCGCCCCGAGTGTCCCGCCGGGGTGGAAGGCAAGGTAACTGTCCCTGTCGAACCCCCGCAACCGCATCAACGCCACGGCGAGCGCATCGCCAAGTGCCAGGGTGCAGGTGGTCGAGGTGGTCGGCGCCATTCCGATCGCACAGGCCTCGGGGGCGTCAGGCAGTGCCAGAACGTGATCCGCCTGTCGCCCCAGCGTGCTGTCGGCCGTCCTCGTGATGGCAACCATCGGGATCGCGAAGCGCCGGGTATGGCCGATGATATCGGCCAGTTCCCGCGTCTCGCCCGAGTTGGAAATCAGGATCGCGGCATCCTCGCGCGTCAGCATGCCAAGATCACCATGGCTCGCTTCGCCGGGATGGACGTATTGCGCCGGGGTGCCCGTGCTGGCCATCGTGGCCGCGATCTTGGCCGCAACGTGACCGGACTTGCCCATGCCAGACACGATCACGCGCCCCCGGATTCCCAGCAGCAGCGCCACCACGTCGTCGAAACTGCCCGGCAACTCGTCGCGCAGCCGGGCGAGCGCCGCGCCCTCGATGGCAAGCACGTCGCGGGCGATATCGGTGGGGCTGTCGCTGTCGGTCATGGGCCGGCTCCGGGGCACTGTGCGGCGCAGTCCTACCGCGCCGCCGGGCCGAGGCCAAGCCCCGTCCGATTTCCGGGTGGTCAACCGTGGACGACCCCTCTAACGTCGCCGCCATGACCGGGCCCGACGTCCTCGACAGCCGTTATTCATGGTTCCGTCTCGCCGTTTCGCTTCTGATCGCGGCGGTGGGCAATGTCGGCATATGGGCGGTGGTCATGGTGATGCCGTCGGTACAAAGCGAGTTCGGAATCGACCGCGCCGACGCCTCCCTTCCCTACACGATGACGATGCTGGGTTACGCGATCGGCAATTTCGCGGTCGGCCGCGTCATCGACCGCTTCGGCGTCACGCTGGCGCTCGTCATGGCGGCGCTCGTCATAGCGTCGGCCATGGGGCTGGCGGCAACAAGCCCCTCCATCATCCTGTTTGCCGTTCTGCAGGTCGCCATCGGGGTCGGGACGGGGGCCAGCTTCGGACCGCTCATCGCCGACGTCTCGCTGTGGTTTCTCAAGCGGCGCGGTATCGCCGTGGCGATCACCGCCAGCGGCAATTACCTGTCCGGCGCGATCTGGCCGGTGGTGCTGGCGGGCGTGCTGGAAGAGGATGGCTGGCGCGCGGTATATGCCGCGCTGGCGCTCATCACGGTGGCCACCATCATTCCCCTGTCGTTCCTGCTGCGCCGCCGCGTCCCGCCGGAGGCGCGCGCCCACGCCGACGAGATCTCGACAATGCGGGCCAAGGCCGCCGGGTTTCCGCCGCGAACGCTGATGCTGATGCTGGGGCTGGCCGGTGTCGGCTGCTGCGTGGCGATGGCGATGCCGCAGGTGCACATCGTCAGCCTCTGCACCGATCTGGGGTACGGCCCTGCCGTCGGCGGGCAGATGCTGTCGATGATGCTGCTTGGCGGGGCGGCATCCCGGCTGGTCTTCGGGATGGTGGCCGACAGGTTCGGCGGGGTCAGAACGCTGCTCATCGGCTCGGCGCTGCAATGCATGGCGTTGTTTCTCTACCTGCCGGCGGGGGGCATGGTCTCTCTCTACATCGTCAGCACGGTCTTCGGGTTGTCACAGGGCGGGATCGTGCCCTCCTACGCGCTGGTCGTGCGTGAATACATGCCCAGCGCCGAAGCGGGGCGCCGCGTGGGGTTCGTGATGATGCTGACGATCCTCGGCATGGCGCTTGGCGGCTGGATGTCGGGCTGGATATTCGACATGACGGGGAGCTACCAGCTGGCGTTCGTCAACGGCATCGCGTTCAATTTCCTAAATATCGGGATCATGGTCCTGATCCTTTTGCGCACGCGGCCACGGCGGCCCGCCGCGACCGCCGCCTGACAGCGGCCGGGGGCGTTTATCGCGAAGACGCCCGAGAGGGCGGATGAGCGCCTCCCTTTTCAGAAGAAGCTCTGCGGGTCGATATCCACGCTCAGCCGGAACTGGGCGGATCCGCGCACGGTTGCGATCCACTGCGCGATCGGCCCCTGCAGCGCCACGCCCTTGGGGGCCTTGACCAGCAGCCGCACGCGATGGCGCCCGCGCACCCGGGCGATGGGCGCGGGGGCGGGGCCAAAGACCTGCGCGCCGGCCGCCTGCAGCGGCGCGGCATTGCGCGCAAGGTGGTTGCCGATGTCGAAGGCCTCCTGCATGTCGGTGGACGACAGGACGATCCCCGCCATTCGGCCGAAGGGCGGCACGGCGGCCTGCCGTCGCTCCGCCGCCTCGGCGCGCCAGAACCCTTCCTCGTCGCCAGACAGGATCGCCCGGATTACCGGGTGCTCGGGCTGGAAGGTCTGGATCAGCGCCGTCCCGGGCCGGTCGGTGCGCCCGGCCCGTCCGGCCACCTGCCGGATAAGCTGGAAGGTCCGCTCGGCCGCGCGCAGGTCCGACCCCTGCAACCCCAGGTCGGCATCGATCACGCCCACCAGCGTCAGCAGCGGAAAGTTGTGGCCCTTGGCGACCAGCTGCGTACCGATGATGATGTCCGCGCCACCAGCCGCGATATCGGCGATCTGGTCTTTCAACGCGCGGGCCGAGCCGAACATGTCCGACGACAGCGTGGCGATCCGCGCGTCAGGGAACAGTGCCGCCGCTTCCTCCGCCATGCGCTCGACGCCCGGCCCGACCGCGGCGAGCCGGTCCTCGGCCCCGCAGCCCGGGCACGCGGTCGGCATGGGCCGCGTCTCACCGCACTGATGGCACATCAGCCGCCCCAGAAAACGGTGCTCGACCATGCGCGCGTCGCATTGCGCGCACCCGATCTGGTGGCCGCAGGCCCGGCAGATCGTGACCGGCGCATAACCGCGCCGGTTGAGGAACAACAACGCCTGCTCGCCGGAACCGATCCGGGACTCGACGGCCTGCTGCAGGCTGGGCGAGATCCAGCGGCTCGACGGCAGCGTCTCTGCCCGCATGTCGATCGCCCGCATCTCGGGCATGACCGCCGCACCGAACCGCGCGGTCAGGTCAAGCCGCGCGTATTTGCCGGCTTCGGCGTTCACCCAGCTTTCCAGGCTCGGTGTGGCCGAGGCCAGCACCACCTGCGCACCGCAGATGCTGGCGCGCAGCACGGCCATGTCACGGGCATTGTAGAGCACGCCTTCCTCCTGCTTGTAGGAGGTATCGTGCTCCTCGTCGACGACGACCAACCCGAGGTCACGGAACGGCAGGAACAGCGCCGACCGCGCCCCCACGACCATCTGGCATCCACCCTGTCCGACCATCTTCCAGATGCGGCGCCGCTCGGTCATCGTCGCACCCGAATGCCATTCCGCGGGCCGGGCGCCGAAACGCGCCTCCACGCGCGAGAGGAACTCTGTCGTCAGCGCGATCTCGGGCAGCAGCACGAGCGCCTGCCGCCCTTGGCGCAGGGTTTCGGCCACCGCCTCCAGGTAGACCTCCGTCTTTCCCGAGCCGGTGACGCCCCGCAACAGCGTCGTGCCATAACCGCCCGCGCGCACGCTCTCGCGCAGGCACGCCGCCGCCCCCGCCTGTTCCCCGGTCAGGGCCACGCCCGCGCGCTCGGGGTCGAGCCGCGGATAGGGGGTGTCGCGGGGGGCGGAGTCCTCTTGCACCGCCCCCTGCTTGACCAGCCCCTTGACGACCGAGCCAGACACGCCGGCCTGTTGGGCCAGCTCGGTCAGCGTGAAGGCAAGACCGCCGTAGGCGTCGAGAACCTCAAGCACCCGCCGGCGCGCGTCGGTCATGCGCTCGGGCGCTGCATCGCCGGGGCGGTACACCTTGCGCATGGATGGCGGATCGCCAAGCCCCGGCGCGCGGGTGGCAAGCCGCAGCATCGCCGGCAACGGCGTCAGCGTGTAATCGCCCGCCCGTGTCAGGAAATCCTGCATTTCCGCCCGCATCGGCGCGACGTCGAGCACGCGGGTTACGGGCCGGATCTTGTTCGCGTCGATATCGCCGCGCCCGGCCCCCCAGACAACGCCCAGCACCCGGCGCGAACCGAGCGGCACCTCGACGAAAGCGCCGGCATGGCAGCCGCCTTCGGGCGCGCGGTAGTCCAGCAACCGGTCAAGCGGCTGCGCCGTCAGCACGCCAACCAGCTCTCCTTCGGCAAAGAATCCGGGCGCGTCGGTCACGCAAACGTTCCTTCTAGGGTTTCGACAAGGTCCACCATGGGGTAAACGCAAACCTGACAAACCCCAAGCCGCTTGAAAGGTCAGCCGATGAAGTTTTTCGTGGATACCGCCGATGTCGACGCGATCGCCGAACTCAACGACCTTGGCATGGTCGACGGCGTGACCACCAACCCCTCGCTGATCCTGAAATCGGGCCGCGACATCACCGAGGTGACCCGCGAAATCGCCGGGATGGTCGACGGCCCCGTCAGTGCCGAGGTGGTCGCGCTCAAGGCCGACGAGATGATCGCCGAAGGCCGCGAACTGGCCAAGATCGCCGAGAACATCGCGGTCAAGGTGCCGCTGACATGGGACGGTCTCAAGGCGTGCAAGGCGCTCTCGGGCGAGGGCCGCATGGTCAACGTCACGCTGTGCTTTTCGGCCAACCAAGCACTGCTGGCGGCCAAGGCCGGGGCGAGCTTCATCTCGCCCTTCATCGGGCGGCTTGACGACATCAACCTCGACGGCATGCAGCTGATTGCCGACATCCGCCAGATCTATGACAACTACGGTTTCGAAACGGAAATCCTCGCGGCCTCCATCCGCAGCGTGAACCATGCCTGCGAGGCGGCGCGCATCGGGTCGGACATCATGACCGCGCCGCCCGACGTGATCAAGAAGATGGCCCAGCACCCGCTGACCGACAAGGGGCTCGAGGCCTTCCTCAAGGACTGGGAAAAAACAGGGCAGAAAATACTGTGACGCCGTGATATAAGGGCCGAAACAAGAAAGAGGCGGACAATGAGCAGCAAGCCCGCGATCAATGACCAGATGCGCGAGAAGATCATCGCGCAGCCCGACGTGATCCTGGACGATCAGGATCTCATGCGCGCTCTCATCGCGGCCAACGAACGCGCGATGGGGGGCAACATCGTGGACCTGCGGGGCATCGCGATGGAGCGGCTGGAGGCCCGGCTGGCACGGCTGGAGGACACCCACCGCAACGTGATCGCCGCCGCCTACGAGAACCTTTCGGGCACGAACCAGGTTCACAGGGCGATCTTGCGCATGCTCGACCCCGTGGAATTCGAGGATTTCCTGCACGACCTCGGGGGCGAAGTGGCCGAGATACTGCGCGTCGACCGCGTCAGGCTCGTGCTGGAGACGACCCAGAAAGGCAATGACCCCGCCCTGCAGCGCATGGGCGACGTGCTGTCGGTGGCCGAGCCCGGTTTCATCGAGTCCTATCTCGCCGATGGACGGCCCGGACCCGTGCGGCAGGTGACGCTGCGCCAGCTGGGCGAGGGCGATGGCCGGGTTTACGGGGACGCGGCGGGGCATATCCGCTCGGAGGCGTGCTTGCTGCTCGATTTCGGAGAGGGTCGTCTGCCGGGCATGCTGGCCCTCGGGGCCGAGGACCCGCACCAGTTCAGCCCGCAGCAGGGCACCGACCTGCTGGCGTTCTTCACCGGCGTTTTCGAACGGGCGATGCGCCGCTGGCTGTCATGATGTCGCCGGCGGCCCGCGCCGCGCTGGAGGAGTGGCTCACGCATCAAAGGGCCCTCAAGGGGGCGTCGCAGAACACGGTAGATGCCTATGCCCGCGACGTGGCCGGGTTCCTTGATTTCATGGCCGCGCATCACGGCGGGGCGCAGGGGCTCGCCCC
Organism: Roseovarius salis; assembly: GCF_044472985.1. Lineage (NCBI taxonomy): Bacteria > Pseudomonadati > Pseudomonadota > Alphaproteobacteria > Rhodobacterales > Roseobacteraceae > Roseovarius > Roseovarius salis. The sequence goes on from NZ_JBISDG010000014.1 coordinate 72,061, forward strand.
GCTCACGCGGCTCACAGTTACGGACATGCGCAGCTGGATGGCGGCCTGCCGGGCGGAGGGGATCGGCGCGCGCTCGCTTGCGCGGCGGCTGTCGGCGGTCAAGAGCTTCTACCGCTGGCTGTCACGACGCGACGGTTTCGACGCCACGCCAGTTCTGTCCGCGCGAACCCCGAAGTTCCACCGCAAGCTGCCCCGCCCGCTGACCGAGACGGACGCCCGCGGCGTCATCGACACGCTGGACCTTCAATCACCCACGCCGTGGATCGCGGCACGCGATCAGGCGGTCGTCACCCTGCTTTATGGCTGCGGCCTGCGGATATCCGAGGCGCTGCGCCTGACAGTCGACGTACTGCCCCTAGGATCGTCCCTGCGAATCACGGGCAAGGCCGGCAAGGAACGCGTCGTGCCCGTCATCGCCCCCGCCCGGGAAGCGGTGGACCGGTATGCCGGCCTATGCCCGCATGACCTTGCACAGGGCACCGCCTTGTTCCGCGGCGTGCGCGGCGGCGCGTTGTCGCCCCGGGCGGTGCAGAAGGTGGTCGCACAGGTGCGCATGCAGCTTGGCCTGCCCGCCTCCGTGACGCCGCATGCGCTGCGGCACAGCTTTGCCACGCACCTGCTCAACGCCGGTGGCGACTTGCGCGCGATACAGGAGCTTCTCGGCCATGCCTCGCTGTCGACGACGCAGGCCTATACCGGTGTCGATACCGCGCGGCTGACGGAAGTCTACCGCCGTGCGCACCCCAAAGCCTGATTGCGCCCGCGCGCATTTTGGGCCATGACGCCTTCATGACAAAACAGTTCAAGGCGTTACTGGTTCACCTCCTCACGGCAACGGGCGCAGTGTTCGCCATGCTGGCCATGCTGGCCGCCGTCGAGGAGGAATGGAGCCTTATGTTCCTTTGGCTGGTGGTGGCCTTCGCCGTCGATGGCGTCGATGGCCCGCTGGCGCGGCAATACGCGGTCAACACCAACTGCCCGCGGTTCGACGGCGTCCTGCTCGACCTCATAATCGACTACCTCACCTACGTTTTCATTCCCGCCTTCGCGCTTTTCAAATCCGATCTGCTGCCCGGCTGGACCGGCTGGTTCGCCATCATCGTGATCACCTATGCCAGCGCGATGTATTTCGCCGATTCCAAGATGAAGACGGAGGACAGTTCGTTCCAGGGGTTTCCGGGCTGCTGGAACATGCTGGTGCTCGTGCTTTTCGCGGTCGAACCGAATTTCTGGCTGATCCTCGTGCTGGTGGTCGCGATGTCGGTGGCGATGTTCTTGCCGCTCAAGTTCATCCACCCGGCCCGCACGAAACGCTGGCGAGTGGTGTCTTTCCCGGTAGCGGTTGCGTGGACGTTCTTTGCCGGGTGGGCGGCATGGGTTGATTTCCACCCCGAAAGCTGGGCCATCTGGGGTCTTGTCGGGACAAGCTTCTACCTGCTGTTCGCCGGCGCGTTCCAACAGCTTCTGCCGGAACGCTGACAGCTCAGATCAAAAGGCCCGCCGCACCCTCGTGGCGCAGCAGCCAGACCTTTGTCTCCACCCCGCCCGGTGCCGAAAAACCGCCAAGCCCGTGGGCGCCCAGAACACGGTGGCACGGGATCACGATGGGGATCGGGTTCGCGCCGCAGGCCGCGCCAACCGCCTGCGGCGAGACCTCCAGCCGCGCCGCCAGATCACCATAGCGGCAGGTCCGTCCGAAGGGGATGGCGCGCATCGCCACGCAGACAGACCGCTGGAACTCGGACCCCGAAACCCGAAGCGGCAGGTCGAACGACGCCAGCTGCCCGTCAAAATAGGCGCCCAGCTGCGCGGCGGCCTCGTCCAGCTCCGGCCGTTCATGCGCCGCCCCTGCTGCGGCGCCCCAGCGCACCGCCGTGATCGCGCTGCCATCGCTCACGACCGTCAGCGCCCCGAGGGGCGAGTCGATCGTCACGGCATATTCCGAGTATCCTGAGGTCATTCCGGTCTGGGCCACGCGACTGCACGGCCATGGTAAACCGCCGAGCGGTCCGACAGGAAGCCACAGCTTTCCCAAGCTGCGCCGAAATCCCGTCCGGCATGGTTGAGGCGTAAAGGCGCAGCGTGGCGGCGGCCGGCTATTCGGCCTCCAAAAGCACGGCCTCCACCCGGCGATTGGCTTCGCGCCCCCGCTCGGTGGTGTTCGGAGCGATCGGCGACAGGTAGCCCATGCCGTTCGACTCCAGCTGCCCCGCCGGCACGCCATGCCGCTCAACCAGCCGCGTCACAACCGAGGCGGCACGCCGGCGAGACAGCGAAACGTTGGCATCCAGCCCGCCAACCGTGTCGGTGTGGCCCACCAGCGCGATGCGCCGGCCCGCATTCGCCTTGAGATACTCGGCCAGCGCCGCGAGCGACGCGTAATTCCCATCTGACAGCGCGGCCGCGCCGGTATCGAATTCCAGATCGGGGAGCACGACATGCCCCTGCGCCAGAAGCCTTTCGATCAAGGTGGCCACCCCCGCCCCGGCGTCTCCGGTCTGGTTGCCGCTGCGCGCGGTCTCGGCGCGGTCGGTTGGCGTGTCGATCACGGGCGCGTCGCCCACCGCCACGATCTGCACGTATCCCGCCCCGCCCGCGCGGCTGACAAGCACCGAAACATAATCCGCGTCGTCGCGCCCGTTCTTGCGGGCCGAGAGAAAGCGGTAATCGAAAAGGTCCACGAACATGTCGGGCGCGGGCATGACCTCGACGCCGAAACGGAAGTCGAAGCCGCCACAACTCTCGTCGCGGCACTCGAACAGGATGTCATAGCCCCGTGCGGCAACCTGCTCCCGCAGGGGGGCGAATATCTCCAGCGTCGTACGCGCCTCGCCGTCGATACGCCACGCGCGCCGGGCAACCCGGCCCTCGACGGCGCGGGTCGGGACCTTGCCATTTGCATACGGGCCAAGGGGCAGGTCATAGGTGCCGGCGGGGCTTTCCTTCGCGCGTGTCAATTCGGCTCTTACCGGCAGGCTCAGCTCGAGCGCCTGCGCCGCGGCCGACCACAGCGCAAGAACCGCGACCAGCGGCAAGCCGCGGAAGAGTGTCAGCACCTCCCTTTCCACCGCGGTCAGCGCGCCTGCGCGTGATACTCGGGGTTGGGCTGCATCCCCGTCGCGCTCGCCACGCGGTTGGACATGGAAAAGAACCCCACGACGCTTGCTATGTCCCAGATGTCCCGGTCGGAAAAGCCCGCGTCACGCAGGGCTTGACGATCTGGTTCGCCCACCTCGGCGCTGGCTTTCGTAACCTTCTCGGCAAAGGTCAGCATGGCCCTCTGGCGGGCGTCCAGGTTTGCCATGCGCCAGTTCATCACCATCGCCTCGCCCAGCTCGGGCTGCCCCGACAGCTGGCGTACCGCCGCCCCGTGGGCCACTTGGCAATACCAGCAGCGGTTTATCGACGACACGACAACCGCGATCATCTCGCGTTCCAGCTTGGACAGGCCGCTGTCACCCAGCATGAGATCGTTGTACATCGCGGTGAAGGCGTCCAGCTTGGTCTTGTCGAAGGCATAGGCCCGCAGGACGTTGGGCACCATGCCAAGCTTTTCCTCGCAGATATCAAAGTACTTTTCCGTCTCGGGCGGCAGCGGGTCCGCCATGGGCAGGTCAAGGGCGGTGGGTTGGTCGTCTGTGTTCATTCGTGGCTGTCTTTCTCCTCGGTCCGGTAATGATACTGTCCCACAACGCCAAGGCCTAGGGAAGCGTAGAGACGATTGGCGGCCGTGTTGGCCCGCGTGCACAATGCCGCGATCCGGTCGGCGCCGTTGTCCGCGGCCCAGTGGGCCGCGTGACGCATGACCAGCTTGGCCATGCCCTTGCGGCGACAGGGCCGAACCACCTCAAGCGCGTGCACCATTGCGATGCCCTGATGGATCGCGGCAAAGGCCGTGGCGGCCGGCGTATACTCAAGCCGTCCGAGAAGCGCCGTCTTGGGATGGGCGGCGCGCTCCATCACGGCGATGCGGCCCGGCCCGATCCCCGCAGCCGTCCACATGTCGACCTGGATCGCCAGCGGCTCCCAGATATCGAAAACGCAACCGCGCGGCATGGGGTCCGCGATCAGCGGCGCGACGGGCCCGAGCCATGCGTTGACCGGGTCCACCACGCGATATCCGCGCGCCTCCAGAACCCCGTCCAGCGCCTCCTGTCCCTCGCGGATCATGAACAGCGGCGTTTGACCCAGTGCGCGCATCTCTCGCTCGGCCAGTGGCAGGTCGGCCTCGGTCACCACGTCCTCGGCGGTCGCGGCCGAGACCCGCTTGCCCCCGCCCTGCCCCGCGCGGATGGTCCATGGCCCCGACCGGCGCAGGGCTGCCGCTGGCCATGTGGCCTCGGTCACGCGACACAGGGTCTCGAAGTCCGTGGTCATGCGGCGAAAACGTCCTGCAACTCGCCCAGCGCCGCGTCGACCTCTGACGGGTCAGAACCGCGCAGCACCACGTTGGAACCGAACGCGCCGTCCCGCTGGAACGGGTAAGAACCGATGGAAAGATTGGGATACCTTTCCGCCAGGTCGGCCAGCGGGCCGGCGATGTCACCTTCGGGCCGCAGCACTTCCAGCGACCGGGAGCGAAGCGGCGCACCGCCCGTCAAGCGTGGCAGCAGGCTCTCGAGCATTGCCTCGAAAATGCGCGGGACCCCGGCCATCACGTGCACGTTCTCCAGCGTGAAGCCGGGCGCGGCGCTGACGGGGTTCTCGATCAGCGTGGCGCCGTCGGGAATGCGTGCCATGCGCAGCCGCGCCTCGTTGAGCTCCTGCCCTGTTCCGGCGTAGTGCGCCTCGAGCAGGGTGCGGGCATCTTCGCGAACGCCGATGGGCACACCGAAGGCCGCGGCGACGCTGTCGGCGGTGATATCGTCGTGGGTCGGCCCGATCCCCCCGGAGGTGAAAACGTGATCCCGCTCGCGGCGGAGTTGCCCGACGGCCCGCGTGATCGCCGCGGCGTCGTCGCTCACCACGCGCGCCTCCTTCAGGTCGATGCCCCGCGCCGTGAGCATGACCGCGAGGTGATGCATGTTCGCATCCCGCGTGCGTCCCGACAGGATCTCGTCGCCGATGACGAGCATGGCAGCCGTTGGATTGGACATGAAAGGCCTTTCTTGAACGGGTTCAAAGACCGGTATAGGGCGTCGCCCATGCGCTTTCAAACCCCGCTTGTGCCCGCCCGCCTGATACGGCGCTACAAACGTTTCCTCGCCGATATCCGGCTGGAGGCGGACGGGCGCGAGGTGGTCGCGCATTGCGCCAATCCCGGCTCGATGATGGGGCTGGCGGAGCCCGGCGCACGCATATGGGTGGAACCCAACGACGACCCGCGGAAGAAACTGAAATTCGGCTGGCGGCTGGTCGATCACGAGAACGGGCATTTCACCGGCGTGGATACAAGCCTGCCAAACCGGGCGCTGAAGGCGGCGCTCGAGGCGCGCACAGTGCCCGGGCTTTCCGCTTATGGCGCGGTGCTTCCCGAACGGACATACGGACGGGGTAGCCGGATCGATTTCCTGCTGCAGGAACCCGGCCTGCCCGATGCCTATGTCGAGGTGAAATCGGTCACTCTGTCGCGCTGCCCCGGCGTGGCCGAGTTTCCCGACAGTGTCACTGCCCGCGGCCTCCGGCATCTTGAGGAGCTTGCCGAGGTTGCCCGCGCCGGACAGCGCGCGGTGATGCTGTTTCTGGTGCAGCGCACCGATTGCCAGACCGTCACGCTGGCCGCAGACATCGACCCGGCCTATGCCGAAGCCTACGCAGCGGCGCGGGCGGCAGGGGTCGAAACACTCTGCCTTGGCTGCCGGATCAGCCAGGAGTCGGTGGAGGTGGCGGCTCCGCTGTCGTTCTGCCACCGCCGCGGCACGTGATGGCGGGCCCGGCGATCCTGCGCAGGCTCTGGAATGTCGGGCGCGGCTGGATTAAACAAGGCGCGCAAACGAAAGAACGCGACCGGAGCCGACCCTTGCAGAACGATCACCCCGGCAGGCAGACACGTGAAGGCATCCGCATTCACGAAAAGGGCGATTTCGCCGGCATGCACAAGGCCGGCGAACTGGCCGCGCACATCCTCGACGAGGTAGCCGACCACGTCTACCCCGGCCAGACCACCGGCGAGCTCGACCGGATGATCGAGGAAATGGTCGAGAACGCTGGCGCGAAATCGGCGACCATCGGCTACAAGGGCTACCAGCATGCCAGCTGCATCAGCGTCAACCACGTCGTCTGCCATGGCATCCCGGGCGACAAGCGCCTCAAGGAAGGCGACATCCTCAATATCGACGTCACCGTGATTGTCGATGGCTGGTACGGCGACACGAGCAGGATGTTCGTCGCCGGAAAGCTCTCGCGCAAGGCCGACAGGCTGATCCAGGTGACCCATGACAGCCTGATGAAGGGGATCGAGGCGGTCCGCCCCGGCAACACCTTCGGCGATATCGGCCACGCCATCCAGGAATACGTGGAAAGCCGCCGCATGAGCGTCGTGCGCGATTTCTGCGGCCACGGGCTGGGCCGCGTTTTTCACGCCCCGCCCAACGTGCTTCACTACGGCCGCGCCGGAACCGGCCCCGTGCTGGAGGAGGGGATGTTTTTCACCATCGAGCCGATGGTCAATCTCGGACGGCCAGAAACCAAGGTGTTGTCGGACGACTGGACCGCCGTGACCCGCGACAAGTCGCTCTCGGCACAGTTCGAGCATTCGGTGGGTGTCACGGCACAGGGCTGCGAAATTTTCACGCTCTCGCCGGCCGGTCGCTTTCACCCGACATGGCGCACGGAGTAGCCTTCTTTCGCCCACCGGGGCACGAACCGGCAACCGGACGTTGAATACCTGGCTGCACCGACGCTGCATTTGCCGCGCACGGGCACAAAAAGGCCACGTTTTGTTGAAATATTCGCGCCAGTTCGGACATACTGGGCCGCGACATCGGCTTATGACCAATTAACCGAAGCCCGCTAACAACAAGATGGCCGATCGGAGCAGGACCGGAGCCACTGGATGCTCGAGTTCGAAAATGTCAGCAAGTCCTTCTGGACGGGCCGCCAGCGCAAGGTCATCCTCGACAGGGTGTCCTTCCGCGTGGAACTGGGGCGCAGTCTCGGAATCCTTGCGCCCAATGGTACAGGCAAGACCACGCTCATCAAGATGATGGCCGGGCTGGAGAAACCCGACGAGGGCAACATCCGGCGGGGCTGCCGCATCAGCTTTCCGCTGGGGTTCATGGGCGGTGTCGTGGCCAAGGTCTCGGCCAAGGAAAACGCGCGTTACATCGCCCGGCTCTACGGGCTGGATCCCGACTATGTGGAGGCGTTCTGCCGCTGGCTCTGCGGTCTGGGCGAGTATTTCGATCAACCGCTCGGCACGTATTCCTCGGGTATGCGCGCACGGTTCACCTTTGCGCTGATGCTGGCGCTGGATTTCGATATCTACCTCGTGGACGAGGGAATGCCGAGCTCTACCGACGTGGAATTCAACCGCAAGGCCGGCGAGATCCTGAGGGAGCGGCTGGCGACCACCACTGTCGTGATCGTGTCGCACCAGCCCCGGACGCTGGAGAAGTTCGCCCGGTCGGCCGCGGTCCTGATGGGCGGCAAGCTCTACATGTTCGATACCTTGGAAGAGGCGAAACAGCTTTATGACTACGAAAACCAAGGCTAGGAAATTCCGCATCCGCCGTACGCCGGCGCAGGGCGGAACGGCCGGCCCCCAAGGCCAGGCCGCCGCGCCACAGGGCGGCCATGCGGCGACGAGCGACGGCTCGGCTGCCCGCGCCGCACAGGAAAATATCGCCCAGCACCCCGGCCAGGAGCACGCTGCCCGCCCCCCCGCTCAGGAGCAGGAGGACCATGGACAATACGCAGCCCCCAGCACCCCCGGGCCGGGCGCTGCGGCGCCGCACGACATAGACTCCATCCGGCGCGAGGGCCTGACCGGCCGACAGCTGCGCATGGCCCGGCGGATGGCACAGAAACAAGGTCTCGCCCCCACCTCGGATTTCGATGCCGTGAGGCTGCTGCGTGCCAAGGGAATCGACCCGTTCCAGCGGGCCAACGTGCTGGAACTGGTCACCCCCGGCCGCAACGACCCCGCGCAACGGCAAGAAGGCGAAGAGCGGGTCCAGCTTCCCCAGACCGTGCCGGCGGGCGAGTCGCAACTGCCCTCGACCGAATCCAGCCCGGCCGACCGGCGCGCCGCCGAGATCATGCAGATCCAGCGCGACATCGGCCGCAGGCGCCGCCGCCGGCTTGCACTCCTTTCCGCCAAGCTTCTGGCCTTCGTGTTCCTTCCGACCTTCCTCGTCGGCTACTATTTCTACAACATTGCCACCCCGATGTATTCGACCAAGTCGGAGTTCCTCATCCTCACCGCGGATGGGCTGGGCGGCAGTTCCGCGGCGCAAGGGCTTTTCAGCGGCACCGCCTTCGCGACGGGGCAGGATTCGATCGCCACGCAATCCTATCTGGAATCCAAGGACGCCATGCTGCGCCTCGACCGGGACGAGGGGTTCCGCGAGCATTTCAGCCAGGATTTCATCGACCCCATCCAGCGTCTGCCCGATGACGCCACGAACGAGAAGGCCTACAAGCTCTATTCGAAATACGTCAGCCTTGGCTACGATCCGACCGAGGGTGTCATCCGGATGGAGGTATCGACGGCCGACCCCGAGGTCAGCCAGCGTTTTTCCGAGAAACTCATCGAGTATGCCGAGGAGCGTGTCGACCAGCTCAGCCAGGAAAAGCGGCAGGACGCGGTCAAGACCGCCGAGCAGAGCCTCGAGGAGGCCAAGGCCGAACGACGGGCGGCGCAGGAACGTCTGGTCCGCCTGCAGGAGGGCTCGATCCTCGACCCCGAGGGCGAGATCGCCAACATCCGCGCCCTCATCCAGAACGTTGAAATGCAGCTGCAGGAAAAACAGCTCGCGCTCAACACCCAGCTCAACAACCAACGCCCGAACGCGGCCAAGGTCGAGGCGCTGCGCAGCCAGATCGAGGTGCTGAAGGCAGAGCTTGAAAAGCAGAACGCCCGCCTGACCGAGGCCACCGGCGAATCCAGTTCGCTCGCATCGCAGGCGGCCGCGATCGAGATCGCCAAGGCGGACCTCGCCACTGCCGACATGATCCTGCAATCTGCGCTGGAGACCAAGCGCCAGTCCGAAATCGAGGCGAACAAGCAGGTGCGCTACCTCACGGTCAGCGTGCAGCCCGTGGCGTCGGAGGATGCCTCCTATCCCCGCGCTTTCGAAAACACTTTGGTTGCGTTCCTCATATTTGCGGGTATCTACCTGATGATATCGCTCACCGCGTCCATCCTCAGAGAGCAGGTATCGTCGTAAGCCATGAAACACGTTGCCCTCAACGGGCTGGACATCGGCAATGACAGGCCGCTGACGATTATCGCCGGGCCGTGCCAGCTCGAATCCGCGGACCACGCGCAGATGATCGCCGGAACAATGGCCGAGGCCTGCACGGCCGCTGGCGCCCAGTACGTGTTCAAGGGATCCTTCGACAAGGCCAACCGCAGCGCGCTCTCGGGCGAACGCGGCCCCGGTCTCGACGCGGGGCTGACGATGTTGCAATCCGTCAGGGACACCCTCGGCGTACCGGTCCTGACGGACGTGCACCTGCCCGATCAGTGCGCCGCCGTGGCAGAGGTGGCGGATGTGCTCCAGATCCCTGCGTTCCTGTGCCGCCAGACCGATTTGTTGCTGGCCGCGGGCGCGACCGGCGCGGCGATCAACGTGAAAAAGGGACAGTTCCTCGCCCCCTGGGACATGGCCGGCGTCGTGTCCAAGCTTGAAAGCACGGGCAATACGCGGCTGATGCTGACAGAGCGCGGATCGAGTTTTGGTTACAACACGCTCGTGGCCGACATGCGCGCCCTGCCGCAGATGGCGGCCACCGGCTACCCGGTGGTCATGGACGCCACCCATTCCGTGCAACAGCCCGGCGGTCTTGGCGACTGCTCGGGCGGGCAGCGCGAATTCGCGCCCGTCATGGCACGGGCCGCCGTGGCCGTGGGCATCGCCGCCGTGTTCATCGAGACGCACGAGTCGCCGGACACGGCCCCGTCCGACGGGCCCAACATGATCCGCTTGGATGAAATGCCCCGCCTCGTTAGAACGCTGATGGATTTCGATCGGCTGGCCAAGGCCGCGCCGATCCGCATTTGACCGAAAGGATTTTCTGCATGACCAGGCCGCTGCCCGATGTCTCTCCCAACACCTGGGCCTTTCTGCGCGATCCGATGATCGCGCCCACCGGCTTTCGCGAATACGACGCGCGCTGGAAATACCCCGAAGAGATCAACCTGCCCGGCATGACCGCCCTCGGCCTCGGGCTGGGTACGCAGATGCGCCGCCGCGGCATCGCACCGGTCATCGCGGTCGGCAACGATTACCGCGACTATTCCCTGAGCATCAAGAACGCGCTCATCCTTGGGCTGATGCGGGCCGGGATCGAGGTCAAGGACATCGGCCCGGCGCTGTCGCCCATGGCCTATTTCGCACAGTTCCACCTCGACGTGCCGGCGGTGGCGATGGTCACGGCCAGCCACAACCCCAATGGGTGGACGGGCGTCAAGATGGGCTTCGACCGGCCGCTCACCCACGGCCCCGAGGAAATGGCGGAGCTGCGCGATATCGTGCTGGAAGGCCGCGGCGAGCCGCATGCCGGCGGCGGCTACGAATTCGTCGACGGGGTGCGCGAGGCGTATCTCGACGATCTCGTTGGCGATTTCCGCATGAGCCGCAGGCTCAAGGTCGTCTGTGCCACCGGCAACGGCACGGCAGCCCATTTCGCCCCGGAATTGTTCGAGCGCATCGGCGTCGAGGTCGTGCCGTCCCATACCCGGCTGGACTACACCTTTCCCAACTACAATCCGAACCCCGAGGCGATGGAGATGCTGCACGACATGGCCGCCACGGTGCGGGATACCGGCGCCGACCTCGCCCTGGGCTTCGACGGAGACGGCGACCGCTGCGGCGTGGTGGATGACGAGGGCGAGGAGATATTTGCCGACAAGGTGGGCGTCATCATGGCGCGCGACCTGTCCAGGCTGTACCCGGGCGCAACCTTCGTTGCCGACGTCAAATCCACCGGCCTGTTCGCCTCGGATCCGCTGTTGCAGGAGAACGGCGTCAAGGCAGACTACTGGAAGACCGGGCACAGCCACATGAAGCGGCGCGTGAAGGAAATCGGGGCGCTCGCGGGGTTCGAGAAATCGGGCCACTATTTTCTCGCCAAGCCGATCGGTCGGGGTTATGACTGCGGCCTGCGTGTGGCCGTCGAGATCTGCAAGCTTATGGACCGCAACCCCGGCATGTCCATGTCCGACCTGCGCCGCGCCCTTCCCACGACGTGGTCGACGCCCACCATGTCACCCCATTGCCCCGATACCGAGAAATACGAGGTGCTGGACCGGCTGGTGCAAAAGCTCGTGGCCAAGCAAGAGGCCGGCGAACGCGTTGGCGGCCGCCCCATCAAGGAAGTCGTCACCGTCAACGGCGCCCGCGTGATCCTCGACAATGGCAGCTGGGGGCTGGTGCGGGCCAGCTCCAACACCCCCAACCTCGTCGTCGTTTGCGAAAGCAGCGACAGCGCGGAAGAGATGCGCGCGATATTCGAGGACATCGATACGGTCATCCGTACCGAACCCTCGGTCGGCGCCTACGACCAGAGCATCTGAGCCCGAGAAAATTCGCAGAATTTTCTAAGAAATAGAATTTTTTGCGAAAATTCTTCGACACGTCATTCCGACAGCGTGTCAAGCTTGCGGGCAAGCTTGACATCGAGCGAACTCAGCCCGCCCACGTCGTGGGTGGTCAGCGTGACGTTGACCGTCTTGTAGACGTTGGACCATTCCGGGTGATGGTTCCATTTCTCCGCCCACATCGCGGCCCGGGTCATGAAGCCGAAGGCCTCGACGAAATTGGCAAACTCGAAGGTCTTCGAGATCGCGTCGCGTTCTTTGTCAAGACTCCACCCGGCCTCCAGCAGCGGCTCCAGGGTGGTCTTTCGAGCGGTGTCGCTGAGATGTTCTGTCACTGGTGATCCTCCGTTTTTTCCTTTCGGAACGGGCCGTAAGCGGTAAGAACCTCGATATCCTCCTCGACCGCGTTCCTCTCTGCTTCAAGATAACGCGCGACGGCCTCGGCGAAACCCGCGTCGCGCATCCAGTGCAGCGAATGCGTCTCCGTCGGCAGGTAGCCGCGCGCCAGCTTGTGCTCGCCCTGCGCGCCGGCCTCAACGCGGGCCAGGCCGTGGGCGATGGCGAAATCGATCGCACGGTAATAGCACAATTCGAAATGCAGGCAGGGGTGATGCTCGGTGCAGCCCCAGTAGCGTCCGAAAAGCGCGTTGCGCCCGATCATGTTCATGGCGCCGGCCACCGGGCGTCCGTCACGTTCTGCCAGCACCAGCAACGTGTCGTCGCGCAACGCCTCATGCGCCAGATCGAAAAAGGCGCGCGTCAGGTAGGGCATCCCCCATTTGCGCGCCCCGGTATCCTGGTAGAATGTCCAGACTGCATCCCAATGATGCCTCTGTATGTCCTCGCCGGTCAGCAGGCGTATCTCGCCGCCGAACGCATCGGCCTCCCGCCGTTCCTTGCGGATCGTCTTGCGCTTGCGCGACGAAAGCGCGGCGAGAAAATCATCGAAACCGGCGTAGCCTCGGTTCAACCAGTGAAACTGCTGCGAGGTGCGCGGCATCAACCCCAGCTGCCGGCCGGCCTCGGCCTCTTGCGCGGTGCAAAAGGTCACATGCACCGAGGACAGCCGGTTTCTTTCCGCAAGCTCCACCATTCCCTGCACCAGCGCCGCGCGGCCAGCCACGTCGTGGCCCGGCCGGGTCAGCAGGCGCCGGCCGGTGACGGGGGTGAAGGGGACCGCAACCTGCAGCTTGGGATAATACCTGCCGCCGGCGCGCTCATAGGCATGGGCCCAGTTGAAATCGAATATGTATTCGCCCTGGCTGTGGGACTTGGCATAGAGCGGCGCGCAGGCGATCACCTCGCCCCCCGACTCCGCCACCAGGTATTGCGGCTGCCAGCCCGTGCCCGGCCCGACGGAGCCGCTGTCCTCCAGCGCGCGCAGAAAACGGAACGTCGTGAACGGGTCCTCCGCCCGTCCGCCATCCGCGGCCTCCGGGCATGCGCAGGCGTCCCATGTGGGCTGCCCGATCGTGTCGAGCCTGTCATGCACGCTGATCGTGACCGCCTGTCCGTCCATGGCGCCGCGCCTCCGGTTACATGCATAACCTGTGACCGATCCGCCGCGGATCAAGCCGGTATCACGGCACGATACCCCTCGAAGGTGATATTGTCGGCCACCTGCCGCGCCCGTGCCTCGGCCTCGGGGGAGCGGATTGTCCAGCAAAGCACTGCCGCGCCCCGCGCCCTTAGTTCGGCCACGCGCGGGCGGTGCAGATCCGCGGCGTGGTGGCTCACGAAACTGCACCCGGCCGCGTCGTAATCCGCGATGTCCCGCAACCTGGCACGGGTCTGCTCGGGCAGGTCGGGCCAGTCGCGGGGCGCGTACGCGCAGGTCACAAGACCGCGCGCGCGCCCCGGCGCCAGCGTTGCCATGCGCCGCACCATGTGCGGGTTGAACGACATCAGCGCCAGCGGCCCGTCATAGGCCGCGATGTCATCGGCTGCCGCGCGTTCCAGCGTGCCGTCCGTCTCGCCGAGGCGGCCGTGCTGGTCCTTGAGTTCCACCAGAAGCGGCACACGCCCCGACACCAGTGCCAGCACGTCCGACAGCGCCGGGACCGTCTCGTCACTGCCGGACAACCGTATCGCTGCCAGCTCCGCGGCATCGCGCGCACGAACCGGGCCCTTTTCGGACGTCAGGCGCCCAAGGTCGGGGTCATGGAACACCATCGCCCGGCCGTCGCGGCTCGGCTGCAGGTCGATCTCGATGCCATACCCGGCCGCGACGGCGGCGCGGATCGCCGCGCGCGAGTTTTCGGGCCGGCCATCGGCGGCATCGTGCAGCGCGCGGTGCGCGATCGGCAGGCGTAGGAATACGGGCGCCAGCGCGGTCATTCGATTTCGAAAATCCCCTCGATCTCGACCGCCACGCCGAACGGCAGGGAGGCCGCCGACACGGCCGAACGCGAATGCTTGCCCGCCTCGCCCAGCGCCTCACCGAGGAAGTCCGACGCCCCGTTGATGACAAGCGGCTGCTCGCCGTATTCGGGCGTGGAATTGACGAACCCGGTCAGCTTGACCACCCGCTTCATCCGGTCGAGATCCCCCCCGCAGGCCGCCTTGACCTGCGCCAGGAGCGCGATGGCACACGCCTTGGCCGCCTCGGCACCTTGCGCGGTGTCCATGTCATCGCCCAGCTTGCCGGTGATCAGCCGCTCGCCCTCCTTGGCAATCTGGCCCGAGACGTAGAGCGTGTTGCCGACCTGAACATACGGCACGTAGTTGGCCGCCGGCATCGGCGCCTCGGGCAGCGTCACGCCCAGCCGCGCCAGATTGTCCTCGAATTGTCCCATCTCTTTGCCTCCCGAGTCGGTGTCTCGGCGACGCTAGCGGGTCGCGGTAGCGAAGGAAATCGCATTCGCAGCCTTTTTCGCGCAGTCCCGACCCGTCGCTCACCGGCACCGGCCCCTGCGGGCATGACCCAGCTAGTCACGGAACGCCCTGACGAAGAAATCCGACAGGGGTTTGACCAGATAGGCCAGCGGCGTGCGGTCCGCGGTGCGGATAAAGGCCTCGGCCGGCATGCCGGGAATCAGGGTGACCCCGTCGGGAAGCCTGCCCGTTTCGCCGTCTGGCAGCGCGATCTCGGCGCGGTAATAGCGCTGGCCCGTCGCCTCGTCGCGAAACGCGTCCGCCGAGACCCGCGTCACCTGTCCGGTCAGCTCCGGTGCGCGGCGCCTGTCCAGCGCCGGGAAGCGCAGCACAACCTCCTGCCCGGCGCCGACGGAATCCACGTGGATCGGGTCGACACGGGCGCCGATGACCAGCGGGCGGTCCTGCGGCACGATGTAGAGCAGCGGTTCGGCCGGGCGGACCACCGCGTGCGGGCCGTGGACATTGAGATCATAGACGACGCCGCCGACCGGCGCGCGGAGATCCAGCCGGTCGATGCGCTCCAGCAAGGCGCGGCGCTCCTCCCGCAGCTCCAGCTCGCGATGGCGCAGGTCGCGCAACGCCGCGATTGCCTCCTCGCGCCTGCGCGCTTCGAGCTTCAGGATCTCGATGCCGATCTCGGTCATGCGCCCGCGCGCCTGTGCCTCCGCCGCCGCGAGTTCGCCCATGCGCCCGCTGAGCCGGGCCGCTTCCCGGCGCAGGCCGAGCACGCGCGTGGCCTGAGCAAGGCCACGGTCGAGCAGGGTTTGCTGACCGTCAAGCTCCCGGCTTATGAGCGTGCGCTGACGTGCCAGCGCCGCGCGTTGCGCCTGGATGCCTTCTATCTGGCTGCGGATCTGGCCGCGCCGTTTGCCCAGCTGGTCGATCTCCTGCCCGACCGAGGCGGAGCGCGCCCTCAGCAACCGCGCCTGTCCCGCGACCAACTCCGCGACCCGTTCATCCGTCGCCGCCGCTTGACGCAAGAGCGGATCGAAACTGATCTTCGGCGCACCGTCACGTTCGGCCGCGAGCCGGTCGCGCCGGGCCACGACCTCGAAAAGCTGGGTCTCGATGATTGCCAGCCGCGAGTCCAGGGCGGCCCCGTCCAGCCGCAACAGCACCTCGCCGGCCCGGACCCGGTCGCCTTCCTCCACCGCGATGGCGGCGACAACGCCGCCGTCAGGATGCTGGACGACCTGCCGGTTCCGGTCCACTTCCAGCCGTCCCGGCGCGATGATGGCACCGGAGATGCGGGTCAGCCCCGCCCAGCCGCCGAAACCGGCCAACAACACCATCAGGCCGAGCAGCCCGGCGGCCATCGGCCCGCGCACCGGCCACGCCGCCCGTTCGTCGCCGCTCACCGCACGCTCCCGCTGCCCGTCGCCCCGAGAACGACCGCATGGTTCTGCGTGACCTGCCGAAGCACCTGCTCGGACGGGCCGAAGGCGCGCAGCATTCCGTCCTCCAGCATCAAGAGCCTGTCGCATTCGCGGATCGCGGCCGGCCGGTGCGCCATCAGCAGAACGGCCCGGCCGTCGGCCTTGGCCGCGCGCACGGCGGCATTGAGCGCAGTGCTGCCCTCGTTGTCGAGATTGGCGTTGGGTTCGTCGAGCACCAGCATCACCGGATCGCCGTAGAGCGCGCGGGCCAGGCCGATACGCTGCATCTGCCCACCCGAGAGGCACGCGGTGTCATTGCGCAACACGGTGTCGTACCCCTTGGGCAGGGACAAGATCATCTCGTGGGCGTCGGCCTTGCGCGCGGCGGCGACCACCTCCTCGTCGTCGGGCGGATCGCTCAGCCGCGCGATGTTCTCCGCGATGGTGCCGCCAAACAGCGTCACCTGCTGGGGAAGATACCCGACGTGACGGCCGAGCGCCTCTTGCCGGTACTGGTCGAGCGCCGCGCCATCCAGCCGGACCGACCCGGCCGCCGGTGTCCAGACCCCGGTGAGCGCGCGCGCGAGCGTCGACTTGCCCGCGCCCGACGGGCCGATCACGCCGACCGCCTGTCCCGGCTCGACGTGAAATGTCACGCCGCGCAGCGCCGCGCGGGCCT
>NZ_JBISDG010000015.1:0-87917 GCF_044472985.1 Roseovarius salis
GGCACGTGACGCCGCCGGCGGCGGGCGCGTCGCCGGCGCGGTGGGGCCGATCGGCGCGTCCTACCGGCCCGACCTGTGCCCGCCGGTGGCCGACGCGGTGAAGCTTTACGAGGAGCCGGTCCGCCACCTGCGCGACCATGTCGACCTGCTGGCCTTCGAAACGATGGCCTCGGTCGAGCAGGCCGAGGGCGCACTGATCGCCGCCCGCGCGCACAGCGACCTGCCGGTCTGGCTGGCGCTGACGGTCGAGGATGCCGATGGCACACGGCTGCGGTCGGGCGAAAGGCTGGATCGCGTGGCGCCGCTCATCGAGCGGCACCAGCCGGCCGCGGTGCTGGTCAACTGCTCCCCGCCCGAGGTGATCGGCGACGCGCTGGAGATCGTCCGCGGCTTCGGCAGGCCCTTCGGCGCCTACGCCAACGGGTTCACCCGGATCAGCGCCGGTTTCCTCCAGGACGCATCGACCGTCGACGCGCTGGAAAGCCGCGAGGATCTTGACCCGGCCGCCTATGCAGAATTCGCCATGGGCTGGGTCGAACAGGGCGCGACCATCGTCGGCGGCTGTTGCGAGGTGGGACCCGCACACATCGCGGAACTATCCCGCCGGCTGCGGGCCGCCGGCCACGATATCGTCTGAACACGAACGGGAACCGGGGCGGCACGCGGCACGTCGGGCCAGTCTTCCCGCCCCGCCAAAGAACGGAGAAAGACATGGACCTTCCCAACAAAGCGCGCGTCGTGATCATCGGTGGCGGCGTCATCGGCTGCTCGGTGGCCTATCACCTGGCAAAGCTGGGTTGGCGGGATATCGTCCTGCTGGAACGCAAGCAGCTGACTTCCGGCACCACGTGGCACGCCGCGGGCCTGATCGGGCAGCTGCGCGCGACCGCGAACATGACCCGGCTGGCGCGGTATTCCGCCGAGCTCTACACCGGGCTGGAGGCCGAGACCGGGGTGGCCACCGGGTTCCGGCAGGGCGGGTCGGTGTCGGTCGCGCTGACCGACGAGCGGCTGGAGGAACTCTACCGCAACGCCGGCATGGCCCGGGCCTTTGGCGTGCCGGTCGAGGAGCTGAGCCCGCAAGAGGTCAAGGACCGCTACGCGCACATCAACCTCGACGGGGTCAAGGGCGGCGTATGGCTGCCCACCGACGGGCAGGCGGACCCGGCCAACATCGCGCTGGCGCTGGCCAAGGGCGCGCGGCAGATGGGCGCGACGATCAAGGAGCGGGTGAAGGTCACCGGCATGCGCCGCGAGGGACGCCGCATCACCGGCGTCGACTGGACGGCCGACGACGCAGAGGCCCAGGGCCATCTCTCCTGTGACATGGTGGTGAACTGCGCGGGCATGTGGGGCCGCGAGGTGGGCCTAATGGCCGGCACGAACGTGCCGCTCCAGGCCTGCGAGCATTTCTACATCGTCAGCGAGGCGATCGAGGGGCTGGGCCAGATGCCGGTGCTGCGGGTGCCGGACGAATGCGCCTACTACAAGGAGGACGCCGGCAAGATGATGCTGGGCGCATTCGAGCCCAACGCCAAACCGTGGGGCATGAACGGTATCCCCGATGATTTCGAGTTCGACCAGCTGCCCGAGGATTTCGACCATTTCGAGCCGATCCTGCAGGACGCCTGCAACCGGATGCCGATGCTGGCCGAGGCGGGCATTCACACCTTCTTCAACGGCCCCGAGAGCTTCACGCCGGATGACGCCTACCACCTCGGGCTGTGTCCGGAGATGGACAATGTCTGGGTCGCCGCGGGGTTCAACTCGATCGGGATCCAGAGCGCCGGCGGCGCCGGCATGGCGCTGGCGCAATGGATGGAGGACGGCGAGAAGCCCTTCGATCTGGGCGATGTCGACATCGCGCGGATGCACGAGATGCAGGGCAACAAGCTCTACCTGACGCGGCGGGCGTCGGAATCGCTCGGGCTGCTCTACGCGGATCACTTCCCTTACCGTCAGGTGGAAACCGCGCGGGGCGTGCGGCGTTCGCCCTTCCACGCGCAACTGCTGGAGCACGGCGCGGTGATGGGCGAGGCGCGCGGCTGGGAGCGCGCCAACTGGTTCGCCGCGCCCGGACAGGAACGGGAATACCGCTACACGTGGAAACGGCAGAACTGGTTCGACAACGCGGCGGCCGAACACCGTGCCGTGCGCGAGGGGGTGGGCATGTACGACATGTCATCCTTCGGCAAGCTGCGGGTGGAGGGGCCGGACGCCGAGGCCTTTCTCAACCACGTCTGCGGGGGAAACATGTCCGTTCCGGCCGGCAAGATCGTCTATACCCAGTTCCTCAACAGCCGCGGCGGGATCGAGGCGGACGTCACCGTGACCCGCCTGTCGGAGACCGCCTATCTCGTGGTCACCCCCGCCGCGACGCGGCTGGCCGACCAGACATGGCTGCGCCGGCACGCCGGCGACCTGCGGGTCGTCATCACCGACATGACCGCGGCCGAGGGCGTGCTGGCGGTGATGGGACCCAAGTCGCGCGACCTGCTTGCGCGGGTCTCGCCGAACGATTTTTCCAACGCGGCGAACCCGTTCGGCACGGCGCAGGACATCGAGATCGGCATGGGGCTGGCCCGGGCGCACCGGGTGTCATATGTCGGCGAGCTGGGTTGGGAAATATACGTCCCCTCCGACATGGCCGCGCACGTCTTCGAGACACTCGTCGAGGCGGGCGAGGCCGTGGACCTCAAGCTTTGCGGCATGCACATGATGGACAGCTGCCGCATCGAGAAGGCGTTCCGCCATTTCGGCCACGATATCACCTGCGAGGATCATGTGATCGACGCGGGCCTGGGCTTCGCGGTGGACCTGTCCAAGCCCGATTTCATCGGCAAGGCGGCCGTGGCCGAGCGCAGGGAGGCCGGGCCGCAGAACCGCATGGTGCAGTTCCTGCTCGACGATCCGGAACCGCTACTGTTCCATAACGAGCCGATCATCCGCGACGGCGCGTATGTGGGTTATCTAAGCTCGGGCAATTACGGTCATCACCTCGGCGCAGCGGTCGGCATGGGCTACGTGCCCTGTGCGGGTGAGAGCGCGGCAGAGGTGCTGGCCTCGACCTACGAGATCGACGTGATGGGCACACGCGTGAGCGCCCGGTCCAGCCTGAAGCCGCTCCACGACCCGAAGGCGGAGCGCATGAAGGCGTGATGCCTCCGGCGGGAGTATTTGGGGCAAGATGAAGCCCGGGGTGGAATCCACCGGGGCCCGGGTGTAGACGCCGGCCATGTCCGGGGAATACGCGCCGCCGCAGGAGCCATTGACCGTCCTCCATGACGATCACGAGATCGTCGTGGTGGACAAGCCCGCCGGCCTGCTGAGCGTGCCCGGCAAGGGGGCGCATCTGGCCGACTGCCTGTTGGCCCGCGTGCAGGAGGCATTCCCCACCGCGCTGCTGGTGCACAGGCTGGACCGCGACACCTCGGGCGTGATGGTCTTCGCGCTCAGCCCGCACGCGCAGAGGCACCTTGGCCTTCAGTTCGAGAAGCGGCAGGTGAAAAAGACCTATGTCGCCCGGGTGGCCGGCCGGCTGGAGCCGAAAACGGGCACGGTGGACCTGCCGCTGATCGTGGACTGGCCCAACCGGCCGCGCCAGATGGTCTGCCATGAGACCGGCAAACCCGCCGTGACGGACTGGCGGGTGCAACGCCACGGCGACGACGAGACACGCGTTCTGCTGATGCCCCGCACGGGGCGGAGCCACCAGCTGCGCGTGCACATGCAGGCCCTCGGCCACCCGATCCTCGGCGACCCGTTTTACGCGGACGGGCCGGCGGGGGACCACCCGCGACTGATGCTGCATTCCGAGGAATTGCGCCTGCGGCATCCCGATGGCGGCGCCGGGCAAAGGTTTCGCGTCAAGGCGCCGTTCTGACGTCGCCCGGCGGCGCCGGCAAGGAATTGCCGATCCTGCCGCGAAACTTGATCCTTGCGCCCCGTTCCGCCAGCGTCACCGCGTGGGCCGGACAGCGCGGCGCGCTTCGCACACGGGGGGCAGCCGCCTGAAAACACGTCACGATTTCCGCCCGCAGCAACATGGGAGGTCCGTTTTGAATACCACCGTCCGGTTTATCGTGGCCCTTGCGGTCGCAGGCTGCACGCTGGCCCTGCCAGTCACGGCACAGGAGGCGCCCGCGGCCCGTACAATGCTCATCCTCGACGGATCGGGCAGCATGTGGGGGCGAATCGACGGCACGCCCAAGGTCGAGATTGCGCGCGGCGCCGTCGGCGCCATGCTGGAGGATTGGCCCGAGGACCGCGAGATCGGGCTTATGGCCTATGGCCACCGGCGCGAGGGCGATTGCGGTGACATCGAGGTGCTGCACGCGCCCGCGCCGCTGGATAAGTCGTCGATGCGAGAGACCATGGCGGCGATCTCGCCCCGCGGCAAGACCCCGATCGGCGCCGCCGTCAGGCAGGCCAGTTCATCGCTGGCCGGCGTCGATGCCCCGGCCTCGGTCGTGGTGGTAACCGACGGGCTGGAGACCTGCGGCGCCGACCTTTGTGCACTGGGCGAGGAGCTGGCGCAGCGGGGCACACCCTTGACCGCGCATGTCATCGGTTTCGACATCGCGGAGTCCACGGGCCAGCTGGCCTGCCTCGCCGAGGCCACCGGTGGGCAATACCTGAGCGCGGCCAACGCCGACAGCCTGACCGGCGCGTTGCAGAAGGTCAGCCGGCCAGAGCCCGAACCGGCCCCGGAACCGGCCGGACCGCTCTTCGAGGATGATTTCGACCGCGCCGAGCTGGGCGGCAAATGGCAGGTGCAAGCGCCTGACCCGTCTGGATACATTCTCGAGGACGGCGCCCTGCTCACCATGACGGTCGAGCCGGGCTACATGGGCAAGTCCGCGGACCAGCCCAACGTGTTCCGCTGGCACGCGGCCGAGCTGCCGCAGGGCGACTGGGAGATCGCGGCCGACTTCACGGCGCGGATGGGCGAGGTGCAGACGCTGGGCGGCCGCCGCGCGATCGTGCAGGTGGCCCGCTATGCCGATCCGGAGAATTTCATCGCCGCCGAGATCTATCGGCAGGGCAATTCCAACGACGACATGTGGCTGAAGCTGCTGGCCGTGTCGGGCGGAACGACGAGCGAGGCCAAGCTGGAGATCGCGGGGGATGTGCGGGGCTATGACCTGGCACAGATCCTGACGGATTTCGCGGAGAAGGGCGCCCGGCTGAGCGTGGTCAAGCGCGGGCGCGATTACACGGCGCGGCTGAAGATGAACGGCTGGACGATGCAGGAGGGCGGCCCGCAGGTGCTGGAGACCGACCCGGTGACCGTGCTGCGCAGCAAAGGGGCGCCGGCGCTTTATGCCGGCACGATGGGTTCGGAACAGACGCTGGCGTGGTTCGACCGCATCGAGGTGCTGGCGCCGGGCGACTGACGCGGCGCCGCGCTCAGGCGCGCAGCACCCGATCGGTCAGGTTGAGGCGTTCGGCGATGACGGGTTTCAGTGCTGCGGCGAGGCCGGGGTCGGATTTCTGCAACTCTTCCAGCTCGTCGAGCCGATTGGTGGCGACAAGGTGCAGGGCATCCATTCTCGGTGCGCCGTCGGGGTGGCGTGGCAGCTGTGCCACGGGCTGAATGAGGTCGGGCTTCGGTTCGGGCGCGCGGGCGCGCAGCGCGGGCTCGGTCAGGTCGGTTTCGACGAAGGCGTACAGCCCCACGCCCTTGGCCGGCATCGCGTAGGTGCAGAGCGCCATGTCGGAAATGCGCGGATCGGCCAGCCACGCCGCGCGGAGGGCGGGGCCGTCACGTTCGATGCGGTCCTCGGTGCCTTCGCCGTCGGACCAGTTCATCAGCCGGCGGGTGACGAAGTTGTAAAGCTTCTTGCCGGTGGCCATCCAGATGCGCGCGGGCAGGGCCTTGCGCGCCAGCATCCGCTTCTCCGCCGAAGTCAGAAGATGCGGCGCGAAGGCGCGTTTCTGTTTGAGAAGGTGCCGCAGATCCTCGCGTGCCATCGTACGGAACATCCGGCCGCGGCGGCGATGCACCGAGGCGAGCTGGAAATCGATGACCGCGGCGCGGCCCGTGGGTGTCATCAGCCAGTTCTGCGGCTTGGCGATGTCGTTATGGGTGACGCCCGCGCGCCGCATCTCGCGCAACAGGCGCCGGGCATCGCGGTACCAGGCCGGATCGTCGGGCCTCGCCAGTTGAAGCGGCACACCCCTTGTCCAGCTGCGCAGGAGCCCGGTGCCGTCGACCCGCACCAGAACGGGGCAACCCTCGATCCCCTGCACGGCGCGCAGCGCGCGGATTTCCCGGCGCGCCAGTGCCCATGCCAGCGGGCGGGCATAGACCGGCACACCGTCGATACGGCGCAAGACCACCGGAAAGTCAGCCACCCCGTCGAGATGGCCAGAGATCGTCTCGGAGAAGGCATCGCGCTTGTGCACGGTTTCCGGCACGAAGCGTGCCTTGGCGATATCAGGCGCAGTGATCATGGGCGCGCGTCTTACAGCGTTTCGGAAACCGGGAAAAGCCGCGCCATCAGAGCCGGACCCATTCCGGCGGGCAGATATCGGGGTTGGCCGGCTTGCCCGGCGCGAACCACCGGCTCGGCGCGATCACGGTCTTGCCGGGGGTCTGGTTCAGCCATGCCCCCCACCATGAAAAGGTCGAGTTGGCGATGATGTTGTGGTCGCAGAGCGACTGCAGGTACATGTCGAAATGGCCCCGGGTTTCGTCGTTGATGTCGACGACGACCGTCTGCTGGCCGAGCACGAGGTTGTCGCGTGCCCAGCCGGGATCATTGGAGAACACGAAACAGGTGAGCGGTTTCCCCACCTTGGCGGTGAGGTGGTCGACAGCGGCGGCGTAATACCCCGGCGGACAGGCCGCGAAACCGCCATCGGCCACGTAATCGCCCCGCCGGACATGTACCGAAACGGCCACGGTGGCGGCCTCGATCCGCGCGGCCATGTCGGTGTTCGGCGCGTCAAGCGGCGTGGTCAGCGTCAGGTCATGGCGCAGGCGATCGGCCGAGGCGCCGAAATAGCGTTCGGATTGCCAGTAGCCGTGCAGATAGGTGTCGTCGGGCAGGTCGAAAAAGCCCGGGTCGAAGCCGAGCCCATCCTCGCGGTGCAGGCGCGGGGGCCGGCGCAGGTACCGCCAAGCCGCGTAGCGCAGGGGCCCGTCCATCTTGGATGGCGGCAGGCGGTCAGCCTCGACGAAGCGCGCGTTGCGGTAGTGCGGAAAGCACTCTGCACGCTCGTCGCCCCAGCGGATCATGTAGCGCCGGTCAAGCACGAGATCCGTCCCGAGGTGATCGGCCAGCGCCCGCCCGGCAGCATATTGAAAAAGCTGGTTGCCGGCCCCGCCGAATAGCCGCGTGACGATCATGCGCGCACCTCCGGCACGGATGCGTCGCTGTGACGGGCATGGCGCGCGGCACGCCGGCGATAGGCAAGACGCGCCCACTCTCGCCAAACCCGTTCCCGCAGCGATTTGCCTCCGCCCTGGATGGTGGAGCCGTCGAGCTCCCCGCCGATGTCGCGCACGCCCGAGGGAAATATCGCGCCGGGGCGCAGCCCCGTGTGCCAGTGGCTTTGCACCAGCGTGTCCACGGGGCGGTCAAAACGCGGCGCGGCACTCAGCAGGCGGGCCGCCGCGGCGGGGGTAACGATCTGCGCCGTGGTGCGCAGGTCTGGCAGCTGCGGAACGAAGAGGGCGCTGCCATCGCGCGTGTCGACCTGCCATGCCTGTCCCTGGTGCGGACGGGTCTGCAACTGGATGTAGCCCACCGCCGGCAGGTGATCCGCCGCCAGCCCGAGCGCCGTGGCGAAGCGCGGGTGGTCCAGTGCGGCGTCATCCTCGATGATGAGGGCCGCGTCGATTTCCCGCCTCTGGATCTCCGTCCAGATCGCCTGGTGGCTGAGCGCGCAGCCCAGCTCTCCCGTCTTGAGCGGGAAGGGATAGCGCGGCGGGAACAGACCGGTGGCACGGGCCGCGGCGGCCTCGTCTCCTGTCAGCGCCGCGCCATCCACGGCCGGCCATATCTCGCCCTGCACGCCGCACTCCTGCAACAGCCGCCGCGCGTTGTCGCGCCGCGCCGTGGCGCGCGACAGATGCAGGATAAAGGCGTGCAAGCGCATGTCAGGCGTCAGGCGTCCACCCGGACACCGCCTTGACCTCGAGGAAATCCTCGATCCCCCACTTTCCGCCCTCGCGGCCGTTGCCGGATTGCTTCATCCCGCCGAAGGGCGAGCCCAGCCCACGGGGCTGGCCGTTCATCTCGACCATGCCGGAGCGCAGCGCACGCGCGCAGCGGTTGGCGCGCGCGCCATCCTGTGTCTGGACGTAGTTCGTGAGGCCATAGGGCGTGTCGTTGGCGATTGCGATACCGTCCTCTTCGGTCTCGAAGGGGATGATCGACAGCACCGGGCCGAATATCTCCTCGCGCGCGATGGTCATGTCGTTGCGCACATCGGCAAAAACGGTGGGCTTGCAGTAAAAGCCCCGGTTGAAGCCCTCCGGGCGGCCGGTGCCCCCAGCGACCAGGCGCGCGCCCTCGTCGATGCCGGTCTGGATGAGGTCCTGGATCTTGTCGAACTGGACCTGGTTGACCACGGGGCCGATATGGCGCCCCTCCTCCCGCGGCGAGCCGACCTCGACGCCTGCGGCGATCTCGGCTGCGGCTTCCACCGTCTGGTCGTAGATTTCGCGCTGCACCAGCATCCGCGTGGGCGCGTTGCAGGACTGGCCGGAGTTGTTCATGCAATGCAGGACGCCGCGCTTGACCGCCTTCTCGTCGGCATCCGCGAAGATCAGGTTGGCGCCCTTGCCCCCCAGTTCGAGGCTCACCCGCTTGAGCGTGTCGGCGGCAGACTTGGAAATCAGCCGGCCCGCCCGCGAGGACCCCGTGAAGGAGATCATGTCGACATCCTCGTGCGCCGACAGTTGGCTGCCCACGCCCGCGCCATCGCCGTTGACGAGGTTGAACACCCCCGGCGGCAGGCCGGCCTCATCCGCGATCTCGGCAAAGATCAGCCCGCACAGCGGCGACTCCTCTGACGGCTTGAGCACCATGGTGCAGCCCGCGATCAGCCCGGCCATCACCTTCAGCGTGATCTGGTTCATCGGCCAGTTCCAGGGCGTGATCATGCCGACGACGCCGACGGGCTCGTGGATGATCCGGTCATTCGGGGCGTGCTCGCCGAGCGGCTCGATGAACTCGAATGCCTTGGCGGCCTCTAGAATGCCCTTGGTGTTGCCAAGACCGGCCGGCGCCTGCGCCTGCCGTGCCAGGTCGATGGGCGCGCCCATCTCGAGGCTGATCGCCTGCGCGAGATCCTCGATCCGGGTCTTGTAGACCTCGTAGAGCTTCTCGACACGGGCGATGCGTTCTTCCGGCGGCGTTGCCATCCAGCCGGGAAAGGCGGCGCGGGCCGCGGCCACGGCCGCGTCGGTGTCGGCCTGTCCGCCGAGGCTGATGATCGCGCACGGGTCCTCCGTGGCAGGGTCGATGACGTGATGATCCGTTCCGGCCCTGGGGTCCACCCAGGCGCCGTCAATGTAGAATTGACGTTTCTCGATCATGTATGGCTCCGCTTGTTCATGGGCTGGCCGGCCGGGCGGTCGCCCGCGCCGAGGGTCGCGTCACCTTGTCACCCGTGTATCACGGCTGCAAGGGACGGGTTCAAATTCCCGAGCCTGAACGTATGTTGGCGACGAGTCGCTTCAACCTTTACAGGAGACACTTCATGGCACTGCGCATCAACGATACCATCCCCGACCTGACGGTTGAAACCGATCAGGGGACCTTTTCGCTGCATGACTGGATCGGCGACAGCTGGGCCATCCTGTTCTCGCACCCCAAGGATTTCACGCCGGTCTGCACCACCGAGTTCGGCGCCGTCGCGCGGCTGGCCGACGAATGGGAAAAGCGCGGCTGCAAGGTGATCGGTGTGTCGGTAGACGGCGTCGAGGAGCACAAGAAATGGAAAGGTGACATCGAGAAGGTGGGCGGCGCGAAGGCCGGATTCCCGATCATCGCCGATACGGGGCTCGAGGTTTCAAAGGCCTTCGACATGCTGCCGGCCGAGGCTTATCTGCCGGATGGCCGCACGCCCGCCGACAGCGCCACGGTGCGCAGCGTCTTCATCATCGGACCGGACAAGCAGCTCAAGCTGATGATGACCTACCCGATGACCGTGGGCCGCAACTTCGCCGAGGTGCTGCGCGCGCTCGACGCGGTGCAGACCAGCGCGTCCAAGGGCGTGGCGACGCCGGCTGACTGGACCACCGGGCAGGACGTGATCATTCCGCCCTCGGTCAGCGACGAGGACGCGAAAGCCAAGTTCGGCGAGTTCGATACCGAACTGCCCTATCTGCGCTGGACGAAGATGCCCGGCTGAGGGGCAAGGTCCGGCCGGCCGGTTCCGGCCGATATGCGCCGGCCCTCGACAGGGCCGGCATGGACTTCGGGCCGTGAATTGCCTATGCGGACGCGGCAGCAGGGGATCGACATGGGCAGGCGCGACGCGTTCAAGATCGACGGTCACGTGATCGAGCCGGGACGGCGGCGCACAGTCGAGGTGCCCGTCAGCACCCTTTCGGATCACACCCCGGTCAGCCTGTCGGTGCATGTCATCCATGGCCGCAAACCCGGCCCGGTTCTCTTCGTGTCCGCCGCGGTCCACGGCGACGAGGTCATCGGCGTCGAGATCGTTCGGCGGCTGCTGCGGGCCGGGGCGCTCAAGGGGATGGCGGGCACGCTGCTGGCCGTTCCGATCGTCAACAGCTTCGGCTTTCTCAACCACTCCCGATACCTGCCGGACCGGCGCGACCTGAACCGCTGTTTCCCCGGGCTCAGCGAGGGGTCGCTGGCCTCTCGGCTGGCGCACATCTTCATGCGCGAGGTGGTCAGCCGGTCGGACCTTGGCATCGACCTGCATTCGGCGGCGATCCATCGGCTGAACCTGCCGCAGATCCGGCTGACCCCGGGAAATGACCGGCTGGCGGATCTGGGGCACGCATTCGGCGCGCCCGTGATCCTGCCCTCCAAGCTGCGCGACGGGTCGCTGCGGATGGCCGCGGAAGAGGCCGGCGTGGACGTTCTGCTCTACGAGGGCGGCGAAGGGCTGCGCTTTGACGAGCTTGCCGCGCGCGCCGGGGTCAGCGGGATCCTGCGCGTGATGCAAAAGCTCGACATGGTCGGGCGCAAAGGCGTGCCAAAGGTCAAGCATTCCCCGGTCGTGGCGCAGGAATCGCGCTGGTATCGTGCGCCGGTCGGGGGTGTTTTCCGTGGCTACGTGGCCATCGGCGAAGCCGTGTCGCCCGGCACGGTGCTGGGCACGGTTTCGGACCCCTTCGGCGACATCGAAACCGAAGTCGCGGCCGAGGAACGGGGCATTGTCATCGGGCGCACGAACATGCCGGTGGTCTACGAGGGCGACGCCTTGTTCCACATCGCCAAGACCCAGAGCGCGGAACGCGCCGCAGAGGGCGTGAACGCCCATCTGGAAGCCGCACCGCTCTATGACGAGGACGAGATCATTTGACGGATCGGGCACGGCGAACGACCGACGTCAACGACATCACCATCGAAATCATCCGCACCCGGATGAGGCTGCATTTCATGCTGACGCCCAAGGGTGACCGGCAGGCCGGGAAGATCTTCGTCATCGGTCATCCCCGCAACGGCACGACCACGCTGCACCGGCTGTTCCTTGCCAACGGTCTGAACAGCTTTCACGACTCCAGGGATTGGCGGACGGGCCGGTTCGACGCGTTTTCCGATTTTGGACAGGTACGGCCGGTGGCTGCCTATGACCGGACCTATCCCAATGCCCGGTTCATCCTGAATTTCCGCCCGCTGCGGAAATACCTCGTGAGCATCGCCGCTCACCACCGCAGGGTGTTCAGCGTCCAGAATTTCGTGAACGAGGTCTATCGCCGCGCCGACTGGTTCGCATGGTGCCTGCGGCATTTCCGGGGGCGTCCGGATTTCATGGCCGTCAACATCGAGGCCCCCGGCGCGGTGGAACGGGTCGCCGAGTTCTGCGAATTCCCGGTCAGGTTGCCGCCCGAGGGTGCGGTCAACAACGTGTCAAACCGCCCCAAGCTGGCGGAGAATACCCGCAACATCGAGGCCGCGCTCGACGCGCTCGGTCTCTCGGAAGAGGCCGGTCGTGGCTGTCTGGTATCACGCCTGCACCCCGCACCCGAACGCGCCGAATTGCTGGCGGCGCGCGACACACTGCGCGTGGTCGAATAACGCGGCGCCGACGCTCAGGTGACGCGCCCGGCGTTGCGCGGGGCAAGGACGATCGACACGCAGAGCAAGCTGAACACGAATTCGTAGGTTTCCCATTTCGCCATCATGGGCAGGATGCCTATCACCACGGTCGCAACCAGCGTCAGGACCGTGTGGCGCATGGCCGGCACGGGAATCGCCAGACCGTCGCCGAGGCGGCGGAACGCCGACAGGCGCGAATAGAGCAGCGGCAGCACGACGAGATACAGAAGAACCACGAAGGTGAGGATGGGGCCGAAAAGGGTGTTAACCAGCTTCACGTCCCCGACCACGAGGTTGTGAATATTGGTCTCGCGCTGCGCGTTGTGTTCGCGGAAGAATTCGCCGGCCTCCCATCCGAAGACGCGTTGGCCCCACGAAATCTCCTCGCCGGCGCCGAACAGGAACACCACACCGTAGATCAGCGTCAGAATGCCCGCGATACCCGCACCGCGCCCCATCAGGCGCGCCGCATTGCGAAACAGCACAAGCCCGGCAAACAGCAGGCAGATCGCGGTTCCCCATTCGATGGGGCCGTCCTCGGTCGCGAAACCTTGGCGGTACTCTACCTGCAGACCTGTCAGGTAATACCCCAGCGTGAAGAGCAGGCTGGCATTGTAGAGCCCGAAGAGGACCATGTCGGCCATGCCGAGGCGCAAACGTTCCATCGGTTTCATCCGCATTTTCCCTTGCGCGGCCGGTTAGCCGATCCCGGCCCGGCGCACAAGCCGCGCTGGCGGCTCATCCGGCACTCAGCCACCGAGGACGACGCCCGACGGTCGCTGCGGCCTCAGGAAGATCGAGCAGGCAAGCAGCGAGAAAACCAACTCGTAGACCTCCCAGTTCCGCGGCACGTCGATCACGGCCACGACGAGGCTGGCAAGAATCGCGATGAGGCCATGACGGGGCCAAGGCACCGGCACGGCGAGCCTGTCCGCGAGACGGGCGAGCGCCCCGAACCGGGTGTAAAGCAGTGGAAGCACGACGAGGTAGAGCAGGAGAACCGTGGTCAGCACGCTGCCAAAGAGCGTGCGGGCGAGACGGTGCTCGCCGACCATCAGGTTGTGCAAGTTCGTTTCCTGCTGGTAGTTGTGCCGGGCAAAGAATTCAGGGGTGCCCCAGCCGAACAACCTCTGGCCCCACGAGATTTCCTCGCCCGACGCGAAGAAGAAAAGAAGCGCGTAAAGGATGCTGAGCCCGGCCGCACCCCATGCGCCGGCCCTGTGGAAACGGCGCGCGCGCCACGCCAGCAACACGGCGGCGGCGAACAGGAACAGGGCGGTCGCGTTCTCGACCAGCTTGTCCTCGGCCGCGAACTCGGTCGAGAACGCGACTGGCGCAACCTGCCATATCACAAGTGACGCCAGCAACGTCAGAAGGATCGCCAGTAGTGCGAGACGGTCGAGTATCATGTCGGCGCGCATGTCACTGGGTCCGTGCCGGTGGCTGCCTGGGGCGGGGGAGAGAACGACAACCCCCCGGGAAATATCCCGCGGGGGCCGTCTAGTGGTGTCGCAAGAAACTGCGGGCGCGTGTCAGAGAAGACCTTCGCGCTGTGCCTTCTTCCGCGCGAGTTTGCGGGCGCGGCGAATGGCCTCGGCCTTCTCGCGGGCGCGTTTTTCCGACGGTTTCTCGAAATGCTGCCGAAGCTTCATTTCACGGAAAACGCCCTCGCGCTGCAGCTTTTTCTTCAGGGCGCGAAGCGCCTGATCGACGTTGTTGTCGCGAACACTGACCTGCATGTGGTTGTCACCACCTTTCTGAGTTGGAGTTGCATGAAAAATGCAGGAAGTGGCCGTATAGCAAAGCGGGAATAGTTTGTCTAGGGTGACCGGCGTAACCGCAGGAGGTGCCATGACCGACGAGGACGTAAAGGCGAAGCTTCTGGAGGCCGCCAAGATGCACGTGCCTTTCGACGGCTGGGGCGAGTCCACGTTCCGCGCCGCCATCGAGGACTCCGGCGTCGCGCCGGGGCTGGCACGGGCGGTCTTTCCGCGCGGCGGGGTCGACCTTGCGCTGGCCTATCACGAGGAGGGCGACCGCGAGATGATCCGGCGCATCGAGGAGACCGACATGAGCGGCATGCGGTTTCGCGACAAGATCGCTCTGGCGGTGCGTTACCGGCTGGAGGCCGCGGAGGACAAGGAACTGGTCCGCCGCGGCATGGCGCTCTTCGCGCTGCCACAGCACGCCATGGACGGGGCACAGGCGCTGTGGCGCACCGCCGACCGCATATGGACCGCGCTCGGCGACACCTCGGACGACGTGAACTGGTACACCAAGCGGGCGACCTTGTCCGGCGTCTACGGGTCGACCGTGCTCTACTGGCTGGGTGACGAAAGCGAGGGCAGCGCCCGCACATGGGCCTTCCTCGACCGGCGCATCGCCGACGTGATGCAGTTCGAGAAGGTCAAGGCGCAGGCGCGTGACAACAAGTTCGTCGCCGGGCTGATGAAAGGCCCGCTGGCGTTTCTGGGAAACATAAAGCCGCCCCGCGGTCCGCACACGCCGGACATGCCGGGGCGCTGGCCGGGAACGCGCTGAACCCCCAGGAAAACCACATCACCCCGGAGGGAACGAGGGAATGAGCGAGTCGATGAACGCCGTGGAAATCACCGAGGCCGGCGGGCCGGAGGTGCTGCAACTCACCACCCGGCCCGTTCCGCAGCCGCGCAATGACGAGGTGGTCATCCGCGTGGCATGGGCCGGTGTGAACCGGCCCGACGCGCTGCAGCGGGCCGGTATGTACGCGCCGCCCCCCACGGCCAGCGACCTGCCGGGGCTGGAGGCCGCCGGAGAAATCGCCGCGGTGGGTGCAGGCGTCACCGGCTGGTCCGTGGGCGACCGTGTCTGCGCCCTGTTGCCCGGCGGGGGATATGCAGAGTACGCGGCCACACCCGCCGCGCACTGTCTGCCCGTTCCCGCGGGGCTCGACCTGAGGCAGGCCGCCTGCCTGCCGGAAACCTTCTTTACCGTCTGGAGCAACGTCTTCGGGCGCGGCGCGCTGCAGGGGGGTGAGCGGTTTCTCGTTCATGGCGGCTCTTCGGGCATCGGGACGACCGCGATCCAGCTTGCCAGCGTGTTCGGCGCCCGGGTCTTCGCGACCGCTGGCTCGGCCGAGAAATGCGCCAAGTGCACGGAGCTGGGCGCGGAACGGGCGATCAACTACCGCGAAGAGGATTTCGTCGAGGTGCTGCGCGCCGAGGGCGGCGCCGACCTCATCCTGGACATGGTCGGGGGCGGCTACATCCCGCGCAACATCAAGAGCCTTGCCGATGATGGGCGGCTGGTGATGATCGCCTTTCTGCAGGGGCCGAAGGCAGAGCTGAATTTCGCACAGGTGATGACGCGCCGGCTGACCATCACCGGCAGCACGCTGCGGCCTCAGAGTGATCTTGCCAAGGCGGAAATCGCGGACGGGCTGCACGCACATGTCTGGCCGCTGATCGAGGCCGGGCGCGTCGGCCCGGTGATGGATTCCGAGTTCCCGCTGGCCGAGGCGGCGCAGGCTCATGCCCGGATGGAATCGAGCGGGCATATCGGCAAGATCGTCCTCAAGGTGGGCTGATCCCGTGGGGCCTGCGCAGCTTGCGGTTCTCGGGCTCGCTGCGCTGAGCGTGGGGCTCGGTGCATGGGCCATGCGGCGCGACACGCCCCCCGTCTGGAGGTTTGCAGCCCCCGCGCCGGTTCCGGCAGGGGGTGCGCCGCGGTTCGAGACGGTGCTCGACTACACCCCCGGGCGCGGCCAGGCGCATTCCCCCGGCATCGTGGTGGAAAGCGATGGTTTCTCGGTCCTTTGGTTCGAAGGATCCGAGGAGGCACAGGCGGATGTCGATATTCATCACGCCCGCTTTGTCCGCGACGGCGGGGCATGGATGGTCGCAGACAGCGGCCCGCGCCTCACCCGCGGCGGGCTGGGGGCGGTGATGGAACCCCGCCAGATCGTGGTAACGCTCGGCAACACGATCGAGAACGAGGGGGAGACGAACGCGCTCTATGCCACGGTTGCATCGGTGGGAGGCTGGGCCATGGCCTCGGTCGCCGACGTACGCTTGGCAGCGGACGGACCGACCCGGGCGCACAAGCTGAACCTCTCACCGATCCTCAACCGCTCGCACCTGGTGAAATCCCCGATGGTGGCCTATGCCGACGGGCTGCCGGCCCTGCCCGCCTATTTCGAGATGGGGGCGATGCACGGGCTGCTGGTGCGGTTCGACCCGCGCGGCAGAGTGCGCGACACGCGGCGCATCGACGGCGCGGGCCAGCCCATCCAGCCCATGATCGTGGCGCTGAGCGAGACGCGCGGCGTGGCCTTCCTGCGCGATTTCGGCGACAGCCGCAAACTGCTGGTCAGCCGGACGCAGGATGGCGGGCAAAGCTGGTCGCGCGTCGAGATGACGGAGATCGAGAATCCCAGCTCGCCCATCGCCGCGCTCGGGCTGGGCGGCGACAGCATGTTGCTGGCCGTCAACGACGACGGCGACCGACCGGAGGTGCTGCGGCTGGTGCTGAGCGATGACGCCGGGCAGAGCTGGCGCGAGCTGCACCGGTTCGAGGGCGACGGCGCGCTGCGCTACCCGATGCTGCGGCGCCTGGACACGGGGGAGATCGTGTTGGCCTACTCCAAGGGCACCAAGCAGGGCGTGATGGCGCATGTCTTCAACCCGGCCTGGGTGGCGGCGCAATGAGCGGGCTGGGGGCATCGGCCGGGCTGGCCATCGTGCTGGGCTGGGTGATCTTCGCGCTCGCCGGCTGGGCGCTGTCACCCGTGCCGGCGGTCGTTCTCGGCGGGGTGGCCGGCGCAGCACTCGTGGCGGCGTTTCGCGACAGCGTGGCGATCGGCGGGATGATGGCGCTGCTGGCGCCGTTCGGCGTGATGCTGCCGGCACTCGCGCTCCGGCATGCGGCCGTCAAGCTCGGCGTGGCGATGCCGCCCTTCGCCACGTGGGAGCTGCTGGTCTTCGTCGGGCTTTACACCGCGTTCCTCGCCACGGCCTTCGGCGTGATACCGTTGGAGGTCTACAGGCTGGGCTACGCCCCCCTGCCCGTCACCCTGATGGCGCTGGCGGTCTGCGCCTACGCGCTCGCCACCGGGAACTGGTTCGTCGCGGTCGTCGCGGTGACGGGACAGGCGGCGTGGACGTTCGGCTGGGGCAGCAGCAACTGGTTCGACCACGTGCTGCACGCGGCGTTGTGGCCGGTTGCCGTGGTGGCGCTTGTCACACGGCTCTTCTGACGTGCCCTAACCGTCCTCGCCAAGCCTCGGCGAAGGACGCCCAAGGGCGAGCTCGGCATCGGAGAACCTGAACGGCCCGCGCACCCCGGGCACGCCGTCAGGCTCGATCCGCAGCCCGCGCGCCTGCACCTGCGGGTCGTCGAACACCTCGGCCAGGTCGTTGATCGGCCCGGCGGGTATGCCCGCGCCCTCGCAGGCGGCCAGCAGATCAGCCTTGGAGAAACCGCGCGTGCGCGCCGTCAGCAGATCGTTGAGCGCCTCGCGGTTTGTCACGCGGTCGGCGTTGGTCTTGAATTCCGGCGCTTGCGCCAGCTCGTCGCACCCCAGCACGGTGCAAAGCCGCTGGAACTGCGGGTCGTTTCCCGTTGCGATGATGATGTAGCCATCGGCGCAGTCGAACACCTGGTAGGGCGACAGGTTGGGATGATAGTTACCGGTCCGCCCGGGCGGCGTGCCGGTGGCAAGGTAGTTCATTGCCTGGTTCGCGGTGGCGGCGACAGCGCAATCCAGCAACGCCATGTCGATGTGCTGTCCCCGGCCGGTGCGTTCCCGCTGATGCAACGCGGCCAGAATCCCCGCCACGGAATACAGCCCCGTGAAGAGATCGGTTACCGCCACGCCCACGCGCTGCGGCTGCCCCCCCGGCGCGCCGGTTATGGACATGAAGCCCGACATGCCCTGTATGATGTAATCGTATCCCGCGCGGTCGGCATACGGCCCGTCCTGCCCGAAGCCGGTGATCGAACAGTAGATGAGACCGGGATTTATCGCCGACAGGCTGTCGTAATCCAGCCCGTACTTTGCCAGCCCGCCGACCTTGAAATTCTCGATCAGGATGTCGGCGTCACGGACGAGTTCGCGCACCCTGGCCTGCCCCTCGGCCGTGCGGAAATCGACGGTGACGCTGGCCTTGCCCCGGTTGCAGCCGTGGAAATAGGCGGCCGAGCAGTCGCCCTCGCGCTCGATGAAGGGCGGCCCCCAGTTGCGCGTGTCGTCGCCATCGGGGCTTTCGACCTTGACCACCTCCGCCCCGAGATCGGCAAGCGTCTGTCCCGCCCACGGCCCCGCAAGGATGCGGGCCAGTTCGACAACCTTGATACCGGCAAGCGGCGCCTCGCTCATCCCTCGAGCTCGGCGTCGATGATGTCCTTCAGCTCGTCATACGACTGGTTGGAATGCTTCTCGCCGTTGATGATCAGGGTCGGGGTCGAGGTCACGTCGTCGGCGCCGGCGTTCTCGCGATACCATGCGAAGAGCGTCTTGGCCCACTGGTCATCCTTCAGGCAGGCGTCGAGCGTGTCGTCGTCCAGCCCCGCCACCTTGCCTATCTTGCGCAGCCGGTCGGCGATGGCGACCGGGTCCTGCCCGTTGCCGATCCAGTCCTTCTGCTGGTCATAGATCATCTCGGCGATCCCGAAGAACCGTTCCTGCCCGCCGCAGCGCGCCACCATCGAGGCCCACAGGCCGAAGCGGTCGAAATAGACGTCCCTGTAGATGAAATGCACCTTGCCGGTGTCGATGTAGTCCTGCTTGAGCTTCTTGAACTGGTTGTCGTGAAAGCTGGCGCAATGCGGGCAGGTAAAGGATGCGTACTCGATGAGGGTCACGGGCGCCTCGGGCTCGCCCAGCGTCATCTCCACGACCGACGAGGTGTCGACATCCTCCATGTCCGTCGCGCTGTCGCCGGAATTCTCCTGCGCGTTGACGGCCCCGAAGGCCATTTCGGCCTGCGAGGGCGTCGGCGCCGAATTGAGCCAGAACGCCACTCCGGCGACGAGGGCAAGGGCCGCGGCCCCGACTGCGATGAAACGGTTCATGAGTATATCCTTCGCTCAGGGTTTGTGTCTGGATAGAACGTTGCGGCCCAAGGCTGCAAGCGCTTCCCGCAGTCCGTCATCGTCCACGGGCGCGACGAGGTCCGAGGCGGCCCTCTCCACCTCGGGGTCGGGCCGAGGCACCTGCCGCCCGGCAGGCTCGGGCCCCGAGAAGCTGGCCTGCCCCTCGGCAAAGCCCGTCGGTGCGGTTTGCGTGATGCGGAGGCGCGCGATCGCGTTGTAGCCGTAGGCCGCGTTCACGCGTTCGCGCAGCATCTCTTTCTGCATTTCAAGCATGGGCGCCTGCGCGCCGGTGGTCAGCACGGTCAACGTCGCGCCGAATCCCTGTCGTCCGTAACTCACCTCGACGGGGCGGGCGATCGCGGCAATGTCATCGCCCGCGATCTCGGCCCAGCGGGTCAGCACCCGGCTGACGGCGAAGCCGCGCGTTTCGGACACCTTTCTTATCTGCGGCCCCAGAAGGGTCGCGCCGCGCTTGAAGCCATGTGTCGTGCCATTATTGTCAGGCATGGCGGACCTCCCGGTTTGCCGTCCCAATCTATGCGAAACGGCGCGCGGTGCCAGCCCCGCGCCGCAAGTCGGAACGGTAAAAGATGCGTGACACAGCGGCCGCGGAGATCCTCGACTGGTATGATGCCCATGCGCGCGACCTGCCATGGCGTGTTGGCCCCGCGGCGCGGGCCCGGGGCACGATGCCTGATCCCTACCGCGTCTGGCTGTCGGAAGTGATGCTGCAACAAACGACCGTCGGCGCGGTCAAAGGGTACTACGAGCGTTTCACGGCCCTTTGGCCGCGGGTGACGGCACTGGCCGCGGCCGAGGACGGCGACGTCATGGCCGAATGGGCGGGGTTGGGCTACTACGCGCGGGCGCGCAACCTGTTGAAATGCGCGCGCACCGTGGCCGAAGCGCACGGGGGCACGTTTCCGGACACGCGCGACGCGTTGCAGAAATTGCCCGGGATCGGCCCCTATACGGCCGCCGCGATCGCCGCCATCGCGTTCGACGCCCCGGAAGTCGTCGTCGACGGGAATGTTGAGCGCGTCATGGCACGCCTTTTCGACATCCGCACGCCGCTGCCCGACGCCAAGCGCGACCTCGCGGCGGCGGCGGCGCAACTGACCCCGACCACCCGGCCAGGCGATTATGCCCAGGCCGTGATGGATCTGGGGGCGACCATCTGCACCCCGAGGACCCCAGCCTGCGGCATCTGCCCGTGGCAGGCGCGATGCGCCGCGCGGGCGGCCGGCGGGCAGGCCGAGCTTCCCCGCAAGAGACCCAAGCAACCCAAGCCCACCCGTCACGGCATCGCCTATGTCGCCCGCCGTGCCGACGGCGCGTGGTTGCTGGAACGCCGGCCCGACAGCGGGATGCTCGGCGGAATGCTTGGCTGGCCCGGCAGCGATTGGGGCGACAGCCCTGTGCCGGCGCCGCCGGTAGAAGCCGACTGGCGCCGCCTTCCGGCCGAGGCGCGCCACACCTTTACCCATTTTCATCTCCGGCTCGCCGTCGAGGTGGCGGAAGTGCCCGGGCATTCGGATCCTTGGCGCGGCAACTTTCTCTCCCACGGCGAGTTCCGCCCGGCGGCACTGCCCACGGTGATGCGAAAGGTTTTTGACTTGGCCCGTGGAACCTTGGAAAATATCGACCAAGACCGGAGCGGGCGGATGTGAGCAGACAAGGAGAACGGCAATGATACCGGCGAACCGGGTGGCGCGGCTGCACAACGCCCTTCCCTTCTGGATGTCGCTGCTGCTCGTGCCCGTGGCAGTCTTCGGCGCCTTGCAGGGCGGATGGGCGGTGATCCTGCTGCCCGTGGTGACATGGTATTTTTTCTCGGCGCTCGACGCGGTTCTCGGCCTCAACCTGGAAAACGCGGATCCCCGGACCGGCGAGGAGCATCTGAGCTGGTACAAGGTCATCACGCTGATATGGGCACCGGTCCAGTTCTGCCTGCTTTACTGGCTGATATGGTACGTGACAGGGCCGGGCGACGCGCATCTCTCGGCGCTTGAGACAATCGTTCTGTTCTTCGGCGTCGGCGTTATCACCGGCACGGTGGGCATAAATTACAGCCACGAGCTCATGCACCAGAAAGACCGCGGTGAACGTTTCCTCGGCGATGTGCTTCTGGCGATGGTGCTCTACTCGCATTTCCGGTCCGAGCACCTGCTTGTGCATCACCGGCATGTCGGCACCCCGCGCGACCCGGTGACGGCGCGCTACAACGAGGGCTTCCACCGCTTCTTCCCGCGCGTTCTGCGGGAATCGCTGCGCTCGTCCTTCCGGGCCGAGAAGGAGATGCTGGCCCGCAAGGGCAGGCCATGGACAGACCCGTCGAACCCGTTCTTCCGCTACTGGGCGCTGCAGGGTTTCATGCTGCTGCTCGCCTTGCTGATCGGCGGGTTGGAGGGGGTCCTGCTGTTCCTGCTGCAGGCCGGCACGGCCATATGGCAGCTGGAACTGGTGAATTACGTCGAGCATTACGGCCTGACGCGCAAGCACCTGGGCGACGGCAAGTACGAGCACGTCAAGCCGCAGCACAGCTGGAACGCGGCGCACAAGGCGTCCAACTGGCTGCTTATCAACCTGCAGCGCCACTCCGACCATCACTACAAGCCCGACCGCCGCTTTCCGCTGTTGCAGAACTACGGCGAGGACGAGGCGCCACAGCTGCCCTATGGCTATCCGATCATGACCATGGCGGCGATGGTGCCGCCCGTCTGGCGCCGCGTCATGAATCCCCGCGTGCGGCGCTGGCGCGAGATGTACTACCCCGAGATCACGGATTGGCGCCCCTACAGCAAGGCCCTGAACCCGATGCCGCGCTGATGGTCGCATCACGCCGGGCCACCCGGACGGGACCGGCAAGCCGAGCAAGGCCCAGAAGGGTCGGCAGTTCCCCGGCACTCAGGCCACGACCGGGCTGATCCCGCTCAGGACGCGCGCCGGCCTGCGGCAGGCCGAAGGTTGCTGACGGGTGGCCGGCAGGTAGATCGCGTCCGCCGGAAAAGGCGCGGCCACTCCGAAGAACGCGGCAGACCGGCACAGGACCGTGCATTCCCGGCGATCCCGTGCGAACGGGCACGCCCTCAGGTGACCATCCCGTGCACAGGATCGACCAGACGGATACGTATTGTGCGCCGGACACCATGCCGCAACGGGCGCCTGATCACCGCGCCCCGAACCATGCTGGCGCGCTTGGCCGCCACGCCACTCCCGCCGGATCGCGCTTGCGCCGTCACGCCTGACAAAACGCCGGTGAGCTCATACCCCGACATAGCGTTCGACGATGGAATGATCGGCCCGCAGCGCATCGGCGGACAGGATGTCACCGTTGCGCCCGTTCTCGATGAAAGCGACGCGGTCGGCCACCGAGAGAACGGCGTCCACCCGCTGCTCCACCAGGAGGATCGCCACGCCGGACTCGCGCATCTTGACGATGACCTGCCGTATGGCCGCGATCATGGAAGGCTGCAGCCCCTCCGTCGGCTCGTCCAGCAGCAGCGCCTTGGGCCGAAGGCAGAGCGCCCGGGCGGTGGCCAGCATCTGCTGCTCCCCGCCGGAAAGGGTTTCCGCCTTCTGATCCATACGCTCCCGTATTCTCGGGAAAAGGTCGAGCACCTCCTCCAGCACGTCCGCGCCGGACCGGCGGACGCGCAAGCCGATCTCGAGGTTTTGTGCCACGGTCAGCCCGGCAAAGAGCCGCCGGCCCTGCGGGATGTACCCGATGCCGGCCTTGGGCACCTTGTGGGCGGGCAGCCGGCTGACCTCGCGCCCGTCCAGCACCACCCGGCCGGCCATCAGCGGCAGCAGGCCCATCGTCGCCAGCATGGTCGTGGTCTTGCCCGCCCCGTTGCGCCCCAGAAGACACAGGATCTCGCCCCGGTCCACGCGCAGGGACAGGTCGCGCAGCACCTGCGCCCGCCCGTATCCGGCATTGACACCATCAAGTTCCAGCATCACCCGGTTCCCAGATAGGCCGCCTGGACAGCCTCGTTTGCGTGTATTTCCGCGGGCGTTCCCTCGGCAAGGACTTCGCCGAAATTCAAGACCGTCACCCGGTCGGCGGTTTCCATGACCACGTTCATGTTATGCTCGATCAACAGTATCGTGGCCTCGGCCGACAGCTCGTCGACAAGCGCCTTGAAGGCGTCGATCTCCGCATCGGCCAGCCCCTGTGTCGGCTCGTCGAGGATCAACAGGCGCGGACGCTGCACCAGCCCCATCGCGATCTCCAGCAGGCGCTGGTGCCCGTAGCTTAGATTTCCCGCCTCGGCGTCTATCCGGTCGCGCAGGCCGACCCGCGCCAGCGCCGCGTGCACGGCCTCTTCCACCGCCGCCGCGCGTTTCAGCCGCCGGCGCGCGGCAAGCGCCACGTTTTCGCGCACAGGCAATCGCGCAAAGACCGACGTGATCTGGAAGGTATAGGCCATACCGCGCATGATGCGCTTGTGCGCGGGCAGGCGCGTGATGTCGTGACCATCAAAGCAGACACTGCCGGCCGAGGGCTGGATGCGCCCGCATATCATGCCGACCAGCGTCGTCTTGCCGGCGCCGTTGGGGCCGATCAGCGCCCGAACCTCGCCCTCGGGCAGGTCGAAATCCACGCCGCTGACCGCCGTGAGACCGGAAAAGCTCTTGGACAGGCCCCGTGTCGCCAACAGCGTCATGGCAGCCATCCCCAAAGGCGGCGGCGCACCTCACCGGTCAGCCCCTGCGGCGCAAACAGGGTGAGCACCACCAGCGCAACGCCCACGATCAGCATGTAGGCGGTCGTCAGCCCCGAACCGAGGTCGATCAGGTAAAACATGAAGAGCGTGCCGACGAACGGCCCGAGCACAGTGCCCGCCCCGCCAAGAAGCACCCACAACAGCGGCAGGATCGAATATTCCACGCTGGCAAAGGTGGCCCCGACATACCCGAAAAGCAGCCCGTAGCCCGCGCCCGCCGCGGCGGAAACCGTGCCGGAGACAACCATCGCCCCCAGCTTGTGCGCATAGACGTCATAGCCAAGCATACGCACCCGCTCCTCGTTCTCGCGTATGGCGACCAGCGTCTTGCCAAAGGACGTCCGCACGAACCAAAGACAAAGCATGAGGGAAACCGCGAAAAGCAGCCAGGCCGCGAAATACCGGTTCACAGGGTCGCTGAGATCGACACCCCACAGGACGCGTTCGCCCGCTTGTATCACGAACCCCTCGTCGGCGCGCGTGAGCTCGCCGAAATACAGCACGGTCAGATGCCCGGCCTGTGCGAACATGAGCGTCACGATCAGGAACGCGACACCAGAGGTGCGCAAGGCCAGCACCGCGATCACGACCGATACCGCCGCGCCGCCGACGATCCCGGCAAGAAGGGCCGGCGCCGGGTTGAACCCGCCATGCTGCATCGCGAGCCCCATACCGTACATGCCCGCGGAGAAGAACAGGGCATGCCCGAGGCTGAGCAGCCCGGTGTACCCGAACAGGATATTGTACCCCACCGCATAGGCGGCCAGCACCATGATGCGCGCAAGGTTTCCGTGGTGATAGGCGGGCAGGACGAACTGCAGCCCGAACAGGACCGCCAGGAGCCCGCCATGCAGGATGATGATCTTCGCCGTGGCGCTCATGCCGCCCGTGTCCCGAACAGGCCCTGCGGGCGGAACACCAGCACGAGCCCGACAAGCAGTGTTGCGAGGATCTTGGCCAGGGTGGGCGAGAAGAAGACCGAGATGATCCCGTCCGACAACCCGATGAACACCGCGGCAAGCACCGTTCCGGGCAGACTGCCGAGCCCGCCGATGATGACGACGATGAAGCTCAGCAGCAGCGGGTCGGCCCCCATCAAGTAATGCGCCTGCTGGATCGGCACGATCAGCACGGCGGCCAGCGCGGCCAGCCCGGCGCCGAGGCCGAAGACCAGCGCATAGACCCGCTCGACGGGGATGCCGAAGGCCAGCGCCATGTCGCGGTCGGCCTGGGTGGCGCGCATCAGAAGGCCGATGCGCGTGCGCGCCATCATCCCCCAGACACCGGCCAGCACCACCGCCGCCGCCCCGATCACGGCCATCTTGTAGGTCGTGGTGGACAGACCCCAGGGATAGTAGAGTTGGAGCCCGCCATCGGCCCGCTCGACCCAGGGAATGGCGAGGCGCTGGTTGAACGGCGCCTCGACAGGCCGCGCCTCGGGCCCGTAAGTCATGAGCGTCAGTTGCTGGATGATGTAAAGAAGGCCGATGGTGGCCACGATCGTGCGCTCGGGATCATAGCCGATGCGCCTGAGGATCGTCATGTCGGCCGCCGCGGCGACCGCCCCCACGACCAACGGCGCGACAACCAGCGCCGCGGCGAACCCGAGTGCCGGTGGGCCGCCCACGCTGTTGGCGACGTACCAGGCGATCACGGCGCCCAGCATGAAGAATTCGCCGTGGGCGATGTTGACCACGCGCATCACCCCGAAGACGAGGCTGAGCCCCACGGCCGTCAGTGCCAGCACGGCCGCGGTGACCGCGCCCTCGAGCGTGGCCAGCAGGATATAGGGTCCCAGATCCATCCTGCGCGAAGCAATGCCCTGCCGGCCCGTCGAGGGCAAGCGAAATGCCCGGCCCGTCGCGCGATGGCGCACCGACGATCCGGCGCTTGGTGGGCCGTGGCGGCTCGCAAGCTGCCGCATCGGCACGAGTGCGCGGGGGCGCTGCCCCCTCGGCCTTCGGCCTCACCCCCGGGATATTTCAGGGCCAGAAGATCGCGGAACCCGTCTTGCCGGGCCACGCGATCTCCGGGCCTGCTGGAGGATCACATCTCGGCGATCATCTCGGCCTGTTTCACGATGTTCTCGGCCTGCTTGATCGACGCGATGTCCACCAGGCGGCCCTTGTAGGTCGTGGCGCCCTCGCCGCGGGCCTTGGCCTCTTCCATCGCCTTGAGGATCTCGCGCGCCTCCTGAACGGCGGCGTCGGTGGGCGTGAAGATCTCGTTGGCCAGCGCCACCTGCTTGGGGTGGATGGCCCATTTGCCGACCATGCCCAGCGTCGCCACCCGGCGGGCCTGCGCGCGGAAACCGTCATCGTCGGAAAAGTCGCCGAACGGACCGTCCACGGGCAGCACGCCATGTGTGCGGCACGCCGCGACGATGGCGGCCGTCGCCCAGTGCCAGGGGTCGGGCCAGTAGTTCTGGCCGTCGTGGCGCATGTAGTAGTTTTCCTGCGTCCCGCCGATCCCGGTCGTGGACATGCCCATGGAGGCCGCGAAATCGGCGGCGCCAAGGCTCATCGCCGTCAGCCGCGGCGAGGC
Organism: Roseovarius salis; assembly: GCF_044472985.1. Classification (NCBI taxonomy): domain Bacteria; kingdom Pseudomonadati; phylum Pseudomonadota; class Alphaproteobacteria; order Rhodobacterales; family Roseobacteraceae; genus Roseovarius; species Roseovarius salis. Next base: position 26,597 of record NZ_JBISDG010000015.1, read on the forward strand.
GGCGGCGATCTCCTCGACATGGCTGATGCCGGCGGCGGATTCGATGATCACCTCGAAGCCGAGCGGCTTCTGCCGGCCTTGCGCCTTCTCCACCGAGGTGACCAGGGCGTCGACAGCATAGATATCCGCGGCACAGCCGGCCTTGGGGATCATGATCTGGTCCAGCCGGTCGCCCGTCTTTTCCAGCAGCTCGACGACGTCACGGTACCACCAGCCGGTATCGAGGCCGTTGATGCGCACCGAGAGCGTCTTTTTGCCCCAGTCGATATCGTTGATGGCCGCGATGGTGTTGGCGCGGGCCACGTCCTTGTCCGTGGGCGCCACCGAGTCCTCGAGGTCAATGTTGATCACGTCCGCCGCCGAGGTTGCCATCTTTTCGAACAGCTTGTCGTTCGACCCCGGGCCGAACAGTTGGCAGCGGTTGGGGCGGGCGGGCGCGGGGGGCTGCAGGCGAAAACTCATCTCTTGACCTCTCTGGCAGGAACTTCTGAAAATATCACGTCAACCGGTATAAAATCCCATGCCCTGCCGCAAGGTGGTTGTGCGCTGCCTCGGGGGTGTCGGCGGCGCCGGGCCGCGCGGCGCAAAGATACCGGCCGCCGCCCAATCAGTGCGCAATTTCTTCGACTCTTTGGCAAAATTTTCGAATTATCTTGCACACATCGATGTTTGGCAAAACGATTCCAAGAACATTTCGCGCCGATTCCATCGGAAACTGCGGCGAATTGATTCCCGGGCCGTGCCCGGGCCCGCGCAAGGAGATTTGGCATGATCGAAACCCCGTACCTTCTCTTCCTCGGCGACGCACCGGACATGCTGGCCGCCAAGGTGGCGATCGGCATCCGCGACTGGCGGCCCGAACACGCGGTCGGCCAGATCCGCCTGCCGGGCTGCGGCGCGGACCTGGGCATGACCGACATGACGCTTGAGGAGGCCAAGGCCGCCGGCGCGAAGACGCTGGTCATCGGCGTGGCCAATCGCGGCGGCGTGATCTCGAAGGAGTGGAAGAAGGTGCTCGTCGCTGCGCTGGAGGAAGGCTTCGACCTTGCCGCCGGACTCCACAACCGCCTGCGTGACGAACCCGATCTCGTGGCCGTCGCGGAGGCGACAGGCCGCGCGCTGCACGACGTCCGAGTGCCGGAGGTCGACTATCCCATCGCGAACGGAAAGCCGCGGAGCGGCAAGCGGTGCCTTGCCGTCGGCACAGACTGTTCCGTCGGCAAGATGTACACGGCCATGGCCATGGAGCGGGAAATGAAGGAGCGCGGAATGGACGCGACCTTTCGCGCCACGGGGCAGACCGGCATCCTGATCACCGGCGACGGCGTGCCGCTGGACGCTGTCGTGGCCGATTTCATGGCCGGCTCGATCGAGTGGCTGACACCGGACAACGATGCCGGTCACTGGGATCTTATCGAGGGACAGGGGTCGCTGTTTCACGTCTCGTATTCCGGCGTGACCATGGCGCTCGTGCATGGCGGCCAGCCCGACGCGCTGATCCTGTGCCACGAACCGACCCGCAGCCACATGCGCGGCCTGCCGGACTACGCTCTGCCCTCGCTCGGGGCGCTGCGGGACACCGCGCTGCCGCTGGCACGCATCGCCAACCCCGCCTGCGAGGTCGTGGGCATCTCGGTCAACACGCAGAACATGGGCGAGGACGAGGCCAAGGCATACCTTGAAAAGGTCGCGGCCGAGATGAACCTGCCGGCAACGGACCCCTACCGGTTCGGTCCGGGCAAGCTGGTCGACGCATTGGCCGCGGTCTGATCCGGCGCCGGGCGGCGGCCGCCCCGCCGGGATGCCTCCGGCGGGAGTATTTCCAGCAAGATGAAGGAGAGGACAGTGCAGCTTACCGTCACGCGCGACACGTTCCGGCTGGCGCAGGTGTTCACGATCAGCCGCGGGTCGCGCACGCTGGCGCAGGTCCTGACGGTCACGCTGACCGACGGCGACGCCACCGGCCGCGGCGAGTGCGTGCCCTACGCGCGCTATGGCGAGACGCTCGACAGCGTGGTGGCGCAGATCGAGTCCCTGCCGGCCGCGCCGGACAGGCTGGCGCTCTACGACCTGTTGCCGGCCGGCGCGGCACGCAACGCCGTCGACTGCGCCTTGTGGGACCTCGAGGCCAAGCGGACGGGCAAGCGGGTCTGGGACCTTGCCGGCCTGCCCGCGCCGGGGCCGGAGGTCACGGCCTACACGCTGTCACTGGACACGCCCGAGGCGATGCGCGCGCAGGCCGCGGTGAACGCGCACCGCCCGCTGCTCAAGATCAAGCTGGGCACACCGGACGACATGCCGCGGCTGGAAGCCGTTCGCGCCGGCGCGCCCGACGCGCGGATCATCGTCGATGCCAACGAGGGCTGGACCGCAGAGGTCTACACCGACCTTGCCCCCCACCTTGAGAGGCTGGGCGTGGCGCTGGTAGAGCAGCCGCTGCCGGCGGACGCGGACGATGCGCTGGCATCCATGGACCGCCCCGTGCCCGTCTGCGCCGACGAGAGCTGCCACGACCGCGCCAGCCTGCCCGCCCTCGCCGGCAAGTACGACGTCATCAACATCAAGCTGGACAAGACCGGCGGGCTGACCGAAGCGCTGGCGCTGAAGGAGGCGGCGCGCGCCGAGGGCTATGGCATCATGGTAGGGTGCATGGTGGGCTCCAGCCTCGCGATGGCGCCCGCGGTGCTGGTGGCGCAAGGCGCCATGGTGACCGACCTTGACGGGCCGCTGCTGCTCGCGGAAGACCGCGAACACGCCTTGGAATTCGACGCGGCCGGCGTGCACCCGCCGAGCCGGGAACTATGGGGATGACCACATGCGCACAGTATACGTGAACGGAGAGTACCTGCCCGAAACCGAGGCGACCGTATCGATCTTCGACCGGGCCTTCCTGATGGGCGACGGGGTCTACGAGGTGACGAGCGTATTGGGCGGCAAGCTCATTGATTTCGACGGTCACCTCGCGCGTCTTGAACGTTCCCTGACCGAACTCGACATGGCCAAGCCCGCGGCCTTCGACGCGCTTCTGGACATCCACCGGGAGCTTGTGCGCCTCAACGACATCGACGAGGGGCTGGTCTATCTGCAGGTCACGCGCGGCGCTGCGGAGCGGGACTTCGTCTTTCCCGACCCCGGGCAAACCGAACCGACGCTGGTGCTGTTCACCCAGTCCAAGCCGGGGCTGGCCGACAGCCCGGCGGCGCGCAAGGGCCTGAAGGTCATAAGCATCGACGATCTCCGCTGGGGGCGGCGCGATATCAAGACGACACAGCTGCTCTACCCGTCCATGGGCAAGATGATGGCCAAGAAGGCGGGAGCCGACGACGCCTGGATGGTCGAGGACGGCGCCGTGACCGAAGGCACCAGCAACAACGCCTACATCGTCAAGGGCAACAGGATCATCACCCGGCACCTCAGCAACGACATCCTTCACGGCATCACGCGCGCGGCGGTCCTGCGCTTTGCGCGCGAGGCGCAGATGGAGGTCGAGGAGCGCCCATTCACGATCCAGGAGGCCCAGCAGGCCGACGAGGCGTTCATCACCTCGGCCAGCACCTTCGTCATGCCGGTGGTGGAGATCGACGGGGTGCCCCTGGGCGAGGGGACGCCCGGCACGGTGTCCAGACGACTGCGCGAGATCTACATCGACGAAAGCCGAAAGGCGGCGATCTGAACCGGCGCCGCGACCGCATCAAGCAGTCAGCCACACCCGGGCGGCCTCGTACGCGTCGCCCGCGAAATGGCGCGCCTCGACGCCGAAGACGCGTTTGCCGACGCTCACAGCCATGTCCTGCCATCCGGCGTCGCCGACCACGGCGGCGCGCTCCACCCGGCCGACATGCCCACGGACCAGTTCGAAATGATCGCGCAGCGCGTCAAGACCCTGCCACCCGTCGAAATCACGCAGATCGATCAACAGGCGGACCGTGTCGTGACGCGCGAGATAGCGGTTGAGGTCCTCGATGTCGTTTTCATAGGCGGCTGCATCCAGCTTGCCGCGCAGGCTGACATGCAGGACGCCATCGCCGATCTCTTCCTGCTGTATCGTGCCGAGGCTTTCGCGCAGCCAGCGGCGGGCCGCCTCCAGCTCCTTCATCCCGAACCGTGCGACCGGGCAAGGCATGAACACAGAAAACGCGGCGACCGCCGTCCTGAGCGCGGCGTTGTCCGTGACCACCGCGGCGCGGTCGAAACCGCGCCAGTGCTTGAGACCCGCGCGCGCGTCCTGCAGCATGGCGCCGAGCGTGAAATCCGCGAACCCGGCCTCGACGATCGCCAGAATGCGCACACGCACACCGCTGGCGATGGCCGCATCGATGGCCGGCAGCAGTGTTTCGGTATAGTCGCTGTCGGTGACGGGCGGGGTCATCCGGACTTCGAGGATACCGGTATCAGTGGCGGACTCGACTTCGATCATGACAGATCCTTTCATTCGCGTTTCACTGTGCGTGTTGGGGGATCACGGCACCAGAACGGCAGCGCCCTGAAGCCGCCCGGCACGCAGGTCATCGAGGGCCCGGTTCGCCGCGCCGAGGGGATACGGCACGGCCTGTGTCTTTACGCCTGCCTGCATCGCCAGCGGAAAGAACGCCGCGCCATCCGCCCGCGTCAGGTTGGCGACAGAGCGGATCTCGCGCTCTTGCCAGAGGTCGGCATAGGGAAACGAGGGAATGTCGCTCATGTGGATGCCGCCACACACCACGCGCCCGCCCTTGCGCAGCGCCTTCAGCGCCGCCGGAACGAGCGCCCCCACGGGCGCGAAAATGATCGCTGCATCCAGGGGGTCCGGTGACGGTTGCGAAGAGCCGCCGGCCCACGCGGCCCCCAGCTGACGGGCAAAGTCCTGCGCGGCGGTGTCGCCGTCGCGGGTGAAGGCCAGAACGCGGCGGCCCTGCCAGACGGCGATCTGGCACAGGATGTGCGCGGCCGCGCCGAAACCGTAAAGGCCGATCGTGCGCGCATCGCCGGCGAGCGACAGGCTGCGGTAACCGATCAGCCCCGCGCAGAGCAGCGGCGCCAGCGTCACCGGGTCGGCCTCGTCATCAAGCGGGAACACGAAATCCGTATGAGCAAGACAGTACTCCGCGTATCCGCCATCGAAGGTATAGCCGGTAAACAGGGGCGCATCGCAGAGGTTTTCGCGGCCCATCCGGCAATAGGGACACGCGCCACAAGCATGGCCCAGCCACGGCACGCCGACGCGCGCGCCCTTGCGCAACCCGGTCACGCCGGCGCCCAGCCCCTCTATGCGGCCAACCACCTCGTGCCCCGGCACGAGCGGCAGCTTTGGGGCGGTCAGTTCACCATCCACGATGTGCAGATCGGTCCGGCAGACGCCGCATGCCTCGACCCTGATCAGAACCTGCCCAGCACCGGGTGCCGGCACGGGCATGTCGCGCGGTTCCAGCGGCTGGCCGGGCGTTTCGAAGATCATCGCGCGCATGTCGACCCCTCCTAGCAGGCGGGAGGCACCGTATCATGGACATGGCGGACGCAGCTTGAGGCAGATCAAGAGCCGGGCGGTGTCACTCGCTATCGCCCACGTTCCGCGCAAAGGCGGTGCGGAACGCATCCTGCTTATCGGGAGAGGCATCCGCCTGGAATTCCGCCTTCCACTGGTCATAGGGCATGCCGTAGAAGATTTCCCGCGCCTCTTCCTTGCCAAGGTCGATGCCACGTTCGTTGGCCGCCTCCTGGTACCAGCGGCTGAGGCAGTTACGGCAGAAGCCGGCGAGGTTCATCAGGTCAATGTTCTGCACGTCGGTGCGCTTTTCCATCAGGTGCTCGCGCAGCCTGCGGAACGCCGCGGCCTCGAGCTCGGTACGGGTTTGGTCGTCCATCGCTGCCTCCTTTCCGCCTACAACATGCGCTTGAGGTAGGGCGGGTTCAAGTCGGCCAGTCGCACGGTCAGGCTGCCTGCATCCGGCAGGTGGGCCTGCAACTGGTCCATGATCATCTGCGCCAGCTCGGCGCGCGTGGCCGCGTCACGGCCGGGAATCAGAAGGAGTGTCGCGTGGGCGAATGTCTGCGGCTCCACCCCGAGTCTGCTGGCGGTGGCGGCGATGGAGCGCACGCGCACGGTTTCGGGACCGCTGACCGAGGGATGGGCCGCGAAGCTTTCCCACAGCCGGTCGCAGAGCGCCTGCAGATCGTGGCTCCGGTCGAGCCCCCTGGAATGTTCGATGACGATATGCGGCATGCGGGGTCCTTTCACCATGGTCCGGGATGCCGCCCGGCGGCGGCTGCATCCGGGAATTTCAACAATTGCGGGAGGACAACGGTTCACACCCCCGCGCGCTCGGCCGCCTCCTGCAGGATCGGGGCAAGACGCCGGGCCCATTCACGCTGTTGCTCTTCGGTCTCGATCAGGTCGTTGCGCAGTTCCAGCAGGACGTTGGGGCGCTCGTGGGCGATGGCGTGGCGGGCGATGGCATCCCCCGGCAGGTGGCCGCCGTAGGGCTCGTTCTCGCCGACGCAAAGGCCGGGTTCTTCCCGCAGGCGGCCGATGAGGGGGCGGGTTAGCCGCTCGTCGGCGGCATAAAGGATGCCCAGGTGCCACGGGCGCGGCGGCCGCCCGTGCAACTGCCGCGTGAAGCTGTGGACCGAGACGATCACCGTGTCGTCCCGCCGCGCCGCCAGCCGGGCAAGCGCAGTGTGATACGGCCGGTAGCAGCGGTTCAGACGACGCTCGCGCTCGGCCTCGTCGGCATGACGGTTCCCCGGGATGATGGTGCCGTCATAGAGTTTCATCAGCAGGGTCGGGTCATCCTCGCCACGGTTGGGGTCGATGACGAGACGCGAGAAATTCGTGCCGATATAGGGGGCGTCGAGTTGCCGGGCGAGTTCCCGCGCCACGCCGTCCGCCCCCACGTCGTAGGCGATGTGCCGTTCCATGTCGGCCTCGGCCAGTCCGAGCGTACCGCCGTTGACAAAGGGCGGCACCGTGTTGGTGGCGTGATCGCAGGTGACAAGCCAGCGCGCCGGCCGGCCGGTGCCCTCGGTAAGGAACGGTTGGTAGGTCATCGGGGTTTCATGCCTCTTGCCGCCCCTTTAGGACAGTTGCGCCGGGAAGTGAAACTGGTAATACGCGCGGCAACGACTGTTAGCGATAACGTGAAAGACTGACGACCATTGACACGCAACAACCGCCCGCGATGATCGGGCGTGAGGGAGCTTGAGGACATCCGCATGAGACGCCACCGCAACGTCAAGATCGTGGCCACGCTCGGCCCGGCATCGGAAACCTACGACATGATCCGCGCGCTGCACGAGGCCGGGGCGGACGTGTTCCGCCTCAACATGAGCCATGGCAGCCACGAGTCGATCCGCGAAAAACACCGAATCATCCGTCAGATCGAGGAGGAACTGAACAGCCCCATAGGCATACTGGCCGACCTTCAGGGGCCGAAACTGCGGGTCGGCACCTTTGCAAACGGCGAGGAGGAGCTGCACGAAGGCGCGTGCTTCCGTCTCGATCTCGACGAAAGCGAGGGCGACGCAACGCGCGTCTGCCTGCCTCACCCCGAGATATTCGCCGCGCTGGAACCCGGCGCGACGCTGCTGGTCAATGACGGCAAGATCCGCCTGAAGGTCACGGCCTGCGGTCCCGATTTCGCCGATACCGAGGTCATGGTCGGCGGCACCGTGTCGAACCGCAAGGGCGTCAATGTGCCGGACGTCGTGCTGCCGCTCGCGGCGCTGTCAGACAAGGACCGCGAGGATCTGGAATTCGCCTGCGAACTCGGCGTCGACTGGCTGGCGCTGAGCTTCGTTCAGCGGGCAGCGGATGTCGAGGAGGCGCGCGAGCTGGCCAATGGCCGCGCGGCGATCCTCAGCAAGATCGAGAAGCCCTCGGCAGTGGAATGGTTCGACAATATCCTCGCCGCGTCGGACGGGATCATGGTGGCGCGCGGCGATCTGGGCGTCGAGCTGCCGGTGCAGAACGTGCCGCCCATCCAGAAACGGCTGGTGCGCAAGTGCCGCACCGCCGCCAAGCCCGTCATAGTGGCCACGCAGATGCTGGAATCGATGATCGAGAGCCCGGTACCGACGCGGGCGGAGGTGTCGGACGTGGCCGCCGCGATCTACGAGGGCACCGACGCCGTCATGCTGAGCGCGGAAAGCGCCGCGGGCGCCTATCCGGTCGAGGCCGTCACCACGATGGACAATGTCGCGCGCGAGGTCGAGGACGACCCGACCTATACCCAGATCATAGAGGCGTCGCGCGTGGTGAACCGCAACAGCGTCGCCGACGGGATCGTGGTCGCCGCGCGAGAGATCGCCGAGGCCACCGACATCGTCGCGATCTGTTGTTTCACCCAGTCGGGAACCACCGCGCTGCTCACCGCGCGCGAACGTCCGCGCGTGCCCATCATCGCCATGACGAACATGCGCCAAACCGCGCGCCGGCTGGCGCTGTCATGGGGCGTGAACTGCGTGATGACCGGGCCGCTGGACCGCTTCAAGATGGCCGTGGTCAACGCCGCCCGCGCCGCGCGGGAACAGGGCTATGCCGAGGCGCTCGACCAGATCGTTGTCACGGCAGGGGTGCCCTTCAACGTGCCGGGCACCACCAACATCCTGCGCGTCGCCCCTTGCCAGGAAAGTTTGATATACTCCACGGATCCGGGCTAGGGTCGGGAGCGACTGGAAACCGACGGCCCGAAAGGACATCCCGGATTGGACCCTGACCTGCTGTTCACCAGCGGTATCGTGCTGGCCGTTCTGGCCATGCCCGCGGCTCTATCGGCTCTGGCCGAGGGGCGCCGGCCCCGCGGGGGCATCATCATGGGCGCGGCCGCGGGTTGCCTTGTCGCATGGGCCAGCATGGAACGGCCAGAGGGCTATTCCCTGAGGGAAATACCCGAAGCCTTCGTGAGGGTGGTCGCGCGCTACCTGATCTGAACGCGGCGGCGCCTAATGCTCCGTCTCGCACAGCCCGTGATCCGCCAAGGAGGCAAGCACGTAGCAATCGCCCGCCGGGCCATCGCCGCTGCAGCCCTCGACGATCCGGGCCAGTTCGCGCTCCAGCGCCTGCAGGCGCCGTATCTTGCCGCGGACATCGCCAAGCTGGGCCTGCGCAAGCTCCGAGGCGTCGTGGCAGGGCCGGTCCGGGTGGCGCTGCAGGTCGATCAGGGCGGCGATCGATTCCAGCGAGAACCCCAGCTCGCGGGCATGGCGGACGAAGGCGAGCTGTTCCAGTTCGGTCTCTCCGTAACGGCGCTGGTTGCCGGTAGTCCGGCCCGACGGCGCGATCAGCCCCATTGATTCGTAGTAGCGGATGGTAGGCACCTTGACCCCGGTCCGGCGTGCGAGATCCCCGATGGAAAACATCGTATACCCCTTGAAGCTATAGCCACTATAGAGACTATGTTTCGGCGCGTCTGAATCAAAGAGGTGATCAATGGCGGGATGTTGCGGCCACGCGGCGCGCTTCGACGGGGTGTCGCGTGACTACAGGCGACGCCTCTGGGCGGTCATCGCGATCAACGCGGCCATGTTTCTCGTCGAGATGGGGGCGGGCCACATGGCCGGGTCGCAGGCGCTCAAGGCGGACGCGCTGGATTTCGCGGGCGACGCTTTGACCTATGGCATTTCCCTCGCGGTGATCGGGGCTTCGGTGCGCGTGCGCACCGCGGCGGCGCTTGCCAAGGGCATCAGCCTCTTGCTCATGGGCGCATGGATTTTCGGCAGCACGGTGCACAAGGTGTTCGTCGTCGGGGTTCCGGAGGCCGGGATCATGGGGGCGATCGGCTTTCTCGCGCTGGCCGCGAACATGGCCAGCGTGCTGTTGCTCGTTCGCTACAAGGACGGCGACGCGAACGTGCGGTCCGTCTGGCTGTGTTCGCGCAACGACGCGATCGGCAATGTGGGGGTCATGATCGCCGCGCTCGGGGTGTGGGGCACGGCGTCAGGCTGGCCGGACCTCATCGTCGCGACGATCATGGCGGGCCTTTTCCTGTCCTCGTCAGCCCAGATCATTCGGCAGGCGTTGCAGGAACGGAACGCCGGCACGGCACGGGGCTGATGCGGCGGCCCGATCCCGCCGCCGACCCCCTTGCCTTGGCGGCGAGACACGCGTATACGGCCCGCTCACCCACGCGTCCGGCCCGAGTGGCATGCCGAGTCGCGTGCAACGACCGACCGAGAGGAGCCGGAAATGCCCAAGATGAAGACCAAGTCGAGCTGCAAGAAGCGGTTCAAGGTGTCGGCCAAGGGCCGCGTGATCGCCGCACAGGCGGGCAAGCGCCACGGCATGATCAAGCGCACCAACAAGTTCATCCGCAACGCGCGGGGCACCACCACGCTGTCGAAGCCTGATGAGAAGATCATCAAGCCGATGATGCCCTATTCGCGCTGAGGAGGACCTGAACCATGGCACGCGTCAAAGGTGGGACCGTTACCCACGCCCGTCACAAGAAAATCACCAACGCCGCGAAAGGCTATTACGGCCGCCGCAAGAACACGTTCAAGGTGGCCACGCAGGCCGTCGACAAGGCCAACCAGTACGCCACGCGCGACCGCCGGAACCGCAAGCGCAATTTCCGCAGCCTGTGGATCCAGCGGATCAATGCCGCCGTGCGCGCCCATGACGAAACCCTGACCTATTCGCGGTTCGTCAACGGGCTGAGCCTGGCCGGCATCGACGTGGACCGCAAGGTTCTGGCCGACCTTGCCGTGCACGAGCCGGATGCCTTCGGCGCCATCGTCGAGCAGGCAAAGAGCGCCTTGGCCAAGTAAGCCGGTCGCTTCGAGGGACCAGACAAGGGCGCCGTCGGCACATCGCCGGCGGCGTCTTTGCGTCGTGCACCATTGACGTCGTGACACGGCGATCAGACATTCGTGCCATGGATCACAAGCAATTCGCCGCCTCCCTTCCGCGCGAGACGCTGGCGCGGCTCTGCCAGACGCGGGACGCGCCCGGGCTGTGGCATCTTGCGGGACATCTCGGGCTGATCGCCTTGTTCGGCACCTGGATCGCGCAGGGCTGGTGGCTGTGGCCTCTGGCGCTGGTGGCGCAGGGGATCGCGCTGTGCTTTCTCTTCACCCTCCAGCACGAGGCGACGCACAAGACGCCGTTTGCCACGCCTTGGCTGAACGAATGCGTGGGGCGGCTCGCCGGGCTGCCGATCGTCCAGCCGTTCGAGTGGTTCCGCTATTTCCACCTCGCCCATCACCGCCACACCAACATCCCCGGCAAGGACCCCGAGCTGATCGCCGGGCAGAAGCCCGAGACGCGGGCGGACTATATCCGTCACGTGTCGGGCCTGCCATTCTGGACGGCGATGATCCGGCAGACGCTTGCCAACGCGGCCGGGCGCGATCCGGGCCCCTTTGTTCCGGAGCGCGCGCACCCGCGGGTACGGGCGGAGGCGCGGCTCATGCTGCTTGTCTATGCGCTGGCGCTCGCCAGTCTCACAGTGTCGCCGCTGCTGTTCTGGGTATGGCTCCTGCCATGCCTCCTGGGCCAGCCGTTCCTCCGGCTCTACCTGCTGGCCGAGCACGGGCGCTGCGCCTTCGTCACGGACATGTTCAGCAACACGCGCACGACACTCACCAACCGGGTCGTGCGGTTCCTTGCGTGGAACATGCCCTACCACGTCGAGCATCACACGCTGCCCAACGTCCCGTTTCACAAGCTGCCGGAACTGCATGACCACATGAAAGGGCGGCACAGGGTCACGGCCGACGGCTATGCAGCCTTTACCGCAGAATATGCCGCCGGCCTGAGATAGCCGTCACAGCATCGGCGGGCAGCTCGCCTTGGCGGGTGGCTGGCCGATATGGTGGGGATTGATGATCAGGTGCCATGTCACGCGGTACCCCGGTGCCCTTGCCCGCGAGTAGGAGCATCCCCCGGGGGTGGTGTACCACTGGCCGCTGTATCCCTCGGGTGGCCGCGGATGGTGCCCATCCTCCCCACGGGGCGACAGGACAAAGGCGGCGGCCTGTCCGGCGACGGCCATGGCGGCGGCGAAGGTTACAAGCGAAAGCATCGGTTTGTGCGGCATTACGGTCTCCGGTCTGTGGATGCGCCCCCGCCCCGCGCCCGTGATGCCATTCCCCTGCCCGCGCGCCGTGGCGGCGCTCCGGCGTTTTCATGGCGCTTCGTCTGCATTCTAGGCGGATTTTACGGGCCGTGCCCGCCGCTTGCATTCACCCGCCCGCACCGCTAGCAGATGCAGCGACGACACTGCCGGAGGCCAGCCGCCATGGACGATCTGCGCGACAAGTATCTTTCCCTCATCGCAGGGGCCGCCGACGAGGCCGCGCTGGAAGAGCTGCGCGTGCAGGCCGTGGGCAAGAAGGGCGAGATCAGCCAGAAGATGCGCGAACTGGGCAAGATGAGCCCGGAGGAACGCAAGGAGGCCGGCCCGAAACTCAACGCGCTCAAGGACGAGATCAACGCCGCGCTGGCCGCCAAGAAGCAGGCACTGGCAGACGCCGCGCTGGACGAGAGGCTGCGGGCCGAATGGCTCGACGTCACGCTGCCCGGCCGCCCCCGCCGGCAGGGCAGCATCCACCCCGTGTCCCAGGTGACCGAGGAGGTCACGGCGATCTTCGCCGACATGGGCTTTTCCGTGGCCGAGGGGCCGCAGATCGAGAGCGACTGGCACAATTTCGACGCGCTCAACATCCCCGGCCACCACCCCGCCCGGGCCGAGATGGACACCTTCTACATGTGCCGCGAAGAGGGCGACACGCGGGCGCCGGACGTGCTGCGCACCCATACCAGCCCGGTGCAGATCCGCTCGATGGAGCTCGCCGGCGCGCCCCTGCGGGTGATCTGCCCGGGTCGCGTCTACCGCGCGGATTACGACCAGACGCACACGCCGATGTTCCACCAGGTCGAGGGGCTGGCGATCGACACCGACATTTCCATGGCCAACCTGAAATGGTGCCTGGAAGAGTTCGTGAAGGCGTTCTTCGAGGTCGACGACGTTGAGCTGCGCTTCCGCGCGTCGCATTTCCCCTTCACCGAGCCCTCGGCCGAGGTCGACATCCGCTGCTCGTGGCAGGGCGGCACGCTGAAGGTGGGCGAGGGCGACGACTGGCTGGAAATCCTGGGCTCCGGCATGGTGCACCCCAAGGTACTGATGGCCGGCAACATCGACCCGGCCTACTGGCAGGGCTTCGCCTTCGGCCTCGGGATCGACCGGATCGCGATGCTGAAATACGGCATCCCCGACCTGCGGGCGTTCTTCGACAGCGATTTGCGCTGGCTGCGGCACTACGGCTTTGCCGCGCTCGACGTGCCGACGCTGCATGGCGGGTTGTCGCGGTAAGCCCAAGGGGCGACAGCAATCGTAGGGTGGGTCGCGCATCGACGGGCAGCGTGCATGTGGCCACCAAATCTCCGCCGCACGCCTCGATCCCGCGCGCAGGCATCACAGCAGACGAGCCTTTGGGGCGGGCAGGATTGCCCACCCTACCCGTCCGCGCCCGCCCATCGACAAACCCGGCATCTGCCCGTAGCCTGATCGCGAAAGGATCTCGCCAATGGCCCTGCATCAGCTTGTCTACGCCTCGCGCCCGTTCGGTTACGACCAGTCGATCCTGTCCAACATCCTGATGGATGCCCGCCGCGCCAACGCGCGCGACGACATCACCGGGGCGCTGATCGCCCGTCAGGACCTTTACCTGCAACTGCTGGAGGGCCCCGGGGACAAGGTGCGCGATGCCTACCGCCGGATCGCGCGCGACGACCGGCATGTAGAGGTGACCTGTCTCGTGGACCGCCCCGTTGCCGCACGCCTCTTTCCCGGCTGGGCGATGCGCGACGACCCCGCGGAAAGCTGGGTCTGGAGCATGGAGGCCGTGCGCGATGGCGCCGTGGAGCGCGCGACCGAGGCCGAGGTGCTGAACATCTTCGAAACGCTGGCATCGCGCAACGTCGTGCCCCCGCGCGACGGCTGATGCCTGCCGCCCAGCGGGGGCGAGGGACGTCGCGCACCGGGAATGGCCCCTGCCCGGGCCACGCCGCCTCATGCCGATAAACCCCTGCGCGGACGCGGGCGGCATCACGCGACCAATGGGCAACCTACCGTCACCCGCCCCAGAGGTGAGCTAACCGCCGCGGAATGACAGCAGGAAGCTTTCGATGAAAACGTGGCAGGCCGGGTCGCTGCTGGCGCGGCGCATCGTGTCACTCTTATGCAGCCGGCGCAGGTTGACAAACCCCTCGCGTGCCTCGGCCGGCGCCTCCTCCAGCGGTATGGCTGCCATCTCCCAGTCACCGAAGATGCGGGCCTCCACCTCTTCCGCGATGACGCGCGCGCAACCGTGATGACGGGGGTCCTGCTCGATCCGTGCATAACATGCCTCGACGGCATCGCGGGGGCCCTCCAGAACCTGCAGGAAACTCCCGTCTTGGTAGATCAGCAAACCTGTGATCCCCGCGGGCGGGTTCGCGCCGCGCGCCGTGCGAAGGATGCTGTCAATATCTTGGGGCCGGAACGCCCCGGATGCCGAGCTGAGATAGATGAGCCTGTAAAGCATAACCAGCCTTCTCCCCGGGAGGCGTGGATTCCAAATGCCGCCGACGAACTGTTGCAAGGGCTTGTGATTTCAAGGGCGTCCAACCGAGGTGCCGGACGCAGAATCCGGCCGCCGCACATGTTGACGCCCCGCACCGGCCCATGCAGGGCTTGGTGAAACGCCCAGCCGGAGGATCGCCCATGCCCCGTCCCCTCACGCTCGCCGCCGCGCAATTCGCCAGCGCCATAGGCGATCTGAAGGCCAATTTCACCGCGCATCACGACTGGGTCGACAAGGCCCGGGCCGCTGGTGCCGACCTGCTGGTGTTTCCCGAGCTGAGCCTTGTGGGCCATTACGGCGCCGAGGAGTTGCTGGACGTGACCATGAACAGCCGCGACCCGCGCCTGCTGGAACTTTCCCGTGCGGCGGGCGAGATGATCGTCATCGCGGGCTTCATCGAGGAGGGGCCGGGCGCGCAGTTCTACAACGCCGCGGGCGTCTACAAGAATGGCAAGCTGGTCTACATCCACCGCAAGATCAACCTGCCCTCCTACGGCAAGCTGATCGAGACGAAGTATTACGCGCAGGGCCGTTTCGTGGACACGCTGGAGATCACGCGCGACTGGCGGCTGGGGTTGCTTATCTGCGCGGACCTGTGGAACCCAGCGTTGACGCATCTGGCGTTCCTGCACGGTGCGACGCTCCTGGTGTCCCCCATCTCCTCCGGGGTCGAGGCGGTGGGGGAGGCCTTCGACAACCCCAGCGGGTGGGCCGCAACGATGCATTTCTACTCGATGATGTACGGCGCGCCCTCGGTGATGGTGAACCGCGTGGGGCCGGAGATGGACCTGACCTTCTGGGGCGGCTCGCGCATCCTCGGACCCTTCGGCGAAACGCTGGCGGTGGCGGGTGATGCGCCGGAACTTATCACGGCGCAGGTGGATTACGGCGAGGTGCGCCGCGCGCGCGCCCTGCTGCCCACCGTGCGCGACAGCAATATCGGGCTGGTCGAGCGCGAGACGAACCGCCTGATCGAACGGCTGGGCGTGCCGGACATCATCCGCGACGACGACCACTGAGCCCCGGCAGGCGGCAATTTGCCCCTTTTATCGGTGCCGGTGGACAGTACCCTGCACACGGCATGGTTCAGGGGGGGGCCGCAGATGCGGACATTGATCGCTGCAACTCTTCTGACCGTTCTGTCGGCCGTGGCCGTTCTGGCGCACGCGTCCGAACAGGGCTTTGTCCTGCTGCTGCCCACCGACATCTACATCTCCGCCGGGGCGGCGAGCGTGGCGCTGACGGTCGTTCTGCTTGCCATTCTGCCCCCCGGCACGGCGCATGCGCTATTCCGGACCGCCCCGCTGCCCAAGGTGCCCGCCACGACGACACGGCATGTCACGAGCTGCCTGGCCACGCTGCTTGTGGGATTTCTGGTCTGGCGCGGCTTTACCGGCCCGCGCGACCCGACGGCGAATCCCATGCCGCTCTTCGTCTGGACGGTTTGGTGGATCGCCATGGTCACCGTGCAGGGGTTGATCGGCAATCACTGGCGGTGGACGAACCCGTGGACCGGCGTCGCCGCCCTGCTGGCGCGCGCGACCGGCACGCGGGCGCCGTTGCGCTACCCGCGCCGGCTGGGTCACTGGCCGGCATTGGCGGGGTTCCTCGCCTTTGCCGGGTTCCTGCTGGCCGATACCGCACCCACCGATCCGGCGCGGCTCGCGGCCGTCGCGGGGTTCTACTGGTACGCGATGCTGATGGGGCTGGTGCTGTTTGGCCCGGCATGGATGACACGGGGCGAGGCGCTGACCGTGCTGATGCGCGCCTACCGGCGCACGGCGATGCTGGGCCGGTCGCGGGGCCGGGCGGCGATCGGTTTGCCGGGCTGGCAGGTGCTGGCCCGGCCGGCGCCGCCGCTGGCGCTGGCCGTTTTCATGGTGGTCCTGCTCGGAACGGGGAGCTTCGACGGGCTGAACGAAACTTTCTGGTGGATCGGGCTCATCGGGCTCAACCCGCTCGAATTTCCGGGCCGGTCGGTCGTTGTCCGCGAGAACCTGATCGGGCTGGTCGTGGCCAATGCGGCGCTGTTGTCCATCTTCGCCGCGTCGCTCTGGCTGGGAGAGCGGCTTGCCGGGACAGGGCGGCCGCTTGGCCACGCCATACGGCTGTTCGCCCCGTCAATCCTGCCGATCGCGCTTGGATATCATGTCGCCCACTACCTGACCGTTCTGCTGGTGGAGGGCCAGTATGTCGTCAAGCTGCTCAACGACCCGATGAATACCGGTGCGAACCTGCTGGGGCTGGGCGACTTCTACGTGACGACCGGTTTCTTCAATACGCCCGGCACCGTCAGGGCGATCTTTCTCGCGCAGGCGGGCGCGGTGGTTATCGGCCACGTCGTCGCCATCCTGCTGGCCCACGCGCTGGCTGTGCGGGACTCGGGGAGCACCCGACGGGCGGTGCTGGGGCAGGCGCCGCTGGCCGTTTTCATGGTGGCCTACACCTTTTTCGGGCTGTGGCTGCTGGCGTCGCCCCGCGGGGTATGACCGGCGCAAACGACTGGACAAACCGCGACACGCTCCGCAGAGTCGGGGCAACTCGCGTCGGGCAACGATGTCTCACGCACGCAACAAGGAGATTTTGCCATGACCAGACGGGTCCAAGGCACGACGCGCCGCGGCGCGCTCAAGACACTGGCGGGGGGCGCCGCGGGGGCCGCAACGCTTCCGCTCTGGGCGAGGTTCACGCACGCGCAGTCATCCGCGCCCATCAAGGTCGGCTTCCAGGTGCATCGCACGGGAATTGGCGCGGCATATGGCCGCTGGTACGACCGCACCACGCAGGCCGCCGCGCAGCTCATCAACGCGGCGGGCGGGATCAATGGCCGCGAGGTGCAGATCATCGCCGAGGATGATGGCACCGATCCCAAGCGCGGCGCCGAGGTGATCGAGAAGTTCGCCAACCAGCACCGGTGCGACGTGGGTTTCGGCACGCTGTTCTCGCACGTTGTCATCGGCTCCGCTCCCCGCGCGGGAGAGCTGAAACTGCCGTATTTCGTCGTCTCGGAGGGCACGCATGTCTCTTCGGGCCAGCTCAACCGCTACACGCTTCAGCCCGGCATCACGGACGTCAAAAGCCAGGTCATCGCAATGGCGCCATACATCGCCGGGAACCTTGGCAAGAAGGTCACGATGATCTTTCCCGATTACGGGTTCGGCTATAACCACCGCGACAACCTCGAGCCGGCGATCGAGGAACAGGGCGGAGAGGTGCTGGCCAAGATCGCCATCCCGCCGTCGGAGACATCGTTCACAAAGTACTTTCCGAAGATCCCGCGTGACACCGAGGTGCTTTATCACGTGATGGTGGGGCCGGCGGTGCTGACCTTCGTCAAGGAGCTGGGCGAATTCTTCGGGCCCTCGCGCCCCGAGATTTTCGGCTTCATCGACAGCCTGGAAGCGGTCGACATGGCCAGCCCGGGGCTGGAATTCCTCGACGGCACGTATTTCTGGGAGGGAATGCCGCGCCACGCACAGCCCGACCAGTCGGAGTACGACAGGTTCTATCGCGAAAAGGTCGGCGTGGATGACCGCGGCGCCTCGGTCAGCGCCCCCACCGACGTGTCGACCTATGGCCACATGTTCGGATGCTGGGAAACGCTGCACATCCTCAAACGCGGCATGGAGGCCGCAGGCTACGCCGGTCCCAAGGATCGCCCTGCCCTGATCGAGGCGGTCGAGGCGATGACCGACATGCCCCATTCCCGCGCGCATCCACAGGGCGCCAAGGTTTTCAACGGCAAAACGCACCAGGTGTTCGGCCACCAGTACATCAGCCGGGTCGAGGACGGGTTCCTGAGGCGGGTGCACACCACGCCGATCGAGGCTTCCTTCTATCCTGACGAGGTGGATTACACGACGCAGCCGCTCTGAGAAGCGGCTGTTCCAAGCTGCGCGCCCACGGGTGGATGCGCCGGGCGGCACCGTCGGCCGGGCCGGATACAGCCGCGCGTGCCAGCGCCATTCCAAGGAGGCAACAGGTGGACCTCACCGACTTCACGACGCTGACCTTCGATGTCTACGGCACGCTGATCGACTGGGAAACCGGAATGGTCAATGGCCTGAAACCGCTGACCGACAGGGTGGGCGGGCTGGACCGCGATACCGTTCTGGAGGCCCACGCCCATCACGAATCGACCGCGCAGGCCTGGACGCCGTCCCGGCCCTACCCCGAGCTTTTGGCCGTGGTCTACAAACGGCTGGCCGAGGAATGGGGAGTTTCCGCGCCGTGGGAGGAATGCCTTGCCTACGGCAACTCCGTCGGTGACTGGCCGGCCTTCGATGACAGCGCGGCGGCTCTGGCCTATCTGAAACAGCACTACCGGTTGGTGGTGCTTTCCAACGTGGACAACCACAGTTTCGCCCTGTCCGAGCGGAAGCTCGGGATCATCTTCGACGCGGCCTACACGGCTGGCGATATCGGCTCCTACAAGCCCGCCGACCGAAATTTCGACTACATGCTCGAAAACCTCGCCCGGCTGGGCGTTGAAAAGCACGGGATCCTGCACGTGGCCGAGAGCATGTTCCACGATCACGGTCCGGCAAACCGTCACGGGTTGGCGAATTGCTGGATCTACCGCCGCCACGACACGCCGGGATTCGGCGCCACACGTCATCCCGGCGACATGCCCCGTTACGACATGATGTTTCACTCCATGGGCGAACTCGCCGCCGCGCGCCGGGCCGGCACGCAGGGCTGAACGCAAACGAAAAGGGGCGTCCCGCGGGACGCCCCTTTCTGATCGCAAAGCGCGGGAAAACGTGCTTAGCCGTCGTTGTCCTGATCGACCGACAGCGCCACGAAGCGCGGCTCGCCCGCGCGGCGGACCAGAAGCAGGATGGACTTGCGGCCAGCCTCTCTTGCCTCGGCGATCTTGTCCTCGAAGTCGGAAATGCTGCGCAGTTTCTCCTGGCCGGCCTCTGCGATCACATCGCCCGCACGCAGCCCCTTGTCATACGCCTCCGACAGGCTCTCGATGTCCTTGACCACGAGGCCGGTGGCGTCCTCGCCCAGATCAAGCTGGCTGCGCAGCTCGTCGTTGAGCGGGGTCAGGGTCAGCCCCATCATGCTCTTTTCTTCCGGTTCCTGCGGGTCCGTGCCGGGTTGCGCAGCCGGCACCGACCCCTCGGCAACCTCGCGCCGGCCGAGCGTCACCTTCAGCGTCTTGGTCTTGCCGTCGCGGAACACCACGACTCGCACCGTCTTGCCGACCTCGGCGTTGCCGACGATCCGCACGAGCTGACGGGTGTCATCGACTTCCTTGCCATCAAAGGACAGGATCACGTCCCCCGCCTTGACGCCGGCCTCGGCGGCAGGGCCTTCGGGCACGTCCGTCACCAGGGCCCCGGCAACCTCCTCCAGGCCAATCGCTTCGGCCACGTCCTCGGTCACGTCCTGGATACGGACGCCCAGCCAGCCGCGGCGCGTCTCGCCATATTCGCGCAGCTGGTCCACGACGCGCGTCACGACATTGGACGCCATCGAGAAGCCGATGCCGATCGAGCCGCCGTCGGGGCTGAGGATGGCGGTGTTCACGCCGACCACGTCGCCGTTCATGTTGAACAGCGGACCGCCCGAGTTGCCACGGTTGATGGCCGCGTCGGTCTGGATGTAGTCGTCATACGTGCCGCTGAGCGCGCGGTTACGCGCCGACACGATGCCGGCGCTGACCGAGAACCCCTGCCCCAGAGGGTTGCCCATGGCGATCACCCAATCGCCCACGCGCGCCGTGTCGCTGTCACCGAAACTGACGAAGGGCAGCGGCTCTTCCGCCTTGACCTTGAGCAGGGCTATATCCGTCTTGGGGTCGGTTCCAACGACCTCGGCCGTCAGCTCCTTGCCCGAAAAGAATTCGACGATCACCTCGTCGGCCTTTTCGATGACGTGATTGTTCGTCACCACGTAGCCGTCCTCGGATATCACGAACCCCGAGCCGAGCGCCGAGGTCCGGCGGGGACGATCACCGTTACGGTCCTGGAATTCGCGGAAGAAATCCTCGAAGGGCGACCCCTCGGGGACGATCGGCGAGGGGCCCGTGCCCTGCGAAACCACGGTGGAGGTGGTGATGTTCACAACCGCCGGGCTGACCTTTTCGGCAAGGTCGGCAAAGCTTTCGGGGCGCGCTTGCGCGGCAATGGCCTGAGCAATGATGAGCCCCATCGCCAGGGCCGTCAGCCAGAACGCCCGCAGCGCGCCCGGATGATCGTTTCGAATCGATATGGCTTTTGAAGACACTGCGTTTCTCCTCCGGTTTCCCGGCCTCTGGGCCGGTCTGGAAAATGGTTGCTTCCAATGTAGGCAGCGGCGTGGCGTTCTCAAAGGGGCATGAATGTTGTCACGAACACGTGACCGCCGTTCCCGACGCTCAGGCGCCAAGCATTTTCGCGCACCACAGCAGCACCAGACCGAACGCGATGGAGCCAAGGCCGATCAGGCGCCGGCGATCTTCCGGCACCGCCCTGAGAGCGGCCAGCAACTGCTCCACGAGCGAAGGGGCCAGCGCATAGACCAGCCCCTCCACGACGAGAACCAGACCGATGGCCAGGAAAACGGTTCCCATTACTGCTCGGCCTGGTCACCGGCTCCTTCGTCCGGTTGCTCGGGCGCTGCGTCGCTGTCGCCGGTCGCGCCGGAGGTATCGCCCTCCTGCAGGCGCTCCTGCTCTTCCTTGATGCGCTCGCGCTCGCGCTCGGGCAGGTCCTCGGAAATCTCCGGCGACGGCGCCATGTCGCGCAGGGTGTCGATATCGACCGAATCCGCATCGACCTTGCCGAGACCGCTGGCACGGATCGGGTCGAACATTTCCGCCAGCAAGCCGCTTTCCGGCGTGAAGACCAGCGACGAGTTGCGCTCGGCCAGCGACCGCTCCACCGCCGAAAGGGACCGGTAGAAGGCGAAGAATTCCTCGTTGCTACCGAAGGCTTCCGCGTAGATCCGGCTGCGCTCGGCATCGGCCTCGCCTCGGATGATCTCCGCCTCGCGCTTGGCGTTCGACACGGTTTCGGTCACGGTCCGGTCGGCGGCGGCGCGCACGCGCTGTGCCGCCTCGTTACCACGTGCGATCTCGTCAGCGGCCTCGCGTTCACGCTCGGCCCGCATCCGCGCGAAGGTCGCTTCGAGGTTCTGCCGGGGCAGGTTGGTCTGCTTCAGCCGGACATCGACGATGTCGAGCCCGAGGCTGTCGGCACTGATGCTTGCCGCTTGCTGGATGCGCCGCGCAAGGTCACCCCGCTCCGCTGACAGGATAGTGTCGGATGTCACTTGGTCAGAGCCGAGCACCTCGCGGATCTGGGCATTGAGGATCGAGGACAGGCGATCTTCGGCGGCCCGTATACCACCGATACCAACGGCCTGGCGGAACTGCACCACATCATCGATGCGATACCGGGCGAACGCATCCACCACGAGGCGGCGATCATCCGACGGCGTCACCTCGATCGTTTCGCTGTCGAAGGACAGGATCCGGTCGTCATACCGCACCACTTCCTGGATGACGGGCAGCTTGAAGCCCAGCCCGGGCTCTTCCACGACCTGCTTGATCTGGCCGAACTGAAGCACGAGCGCCTTTTGCCGTTCGTCCACGACGAAGATCGCGGACAGGAAGACAATGAGAAGGACGACCAGCGCCGGAAGGATTAGGATCGATTTGCGCATGTCACTGGCCTCCGTCTTGGCTGTTACTCGACGCGCCGTTCTGGGTGGTGCCGGAGCGCTTCAACTGGTCGAGCGGCAGGTATGGCACGACGCCATTGCCGTCGCCGCTGCCGGCGAGTGATTCGTCGATGATCATCTTGTCGACGTTGCCAAGCGTCCGCTCGACAGTCTCGAGATAGAGGCGCCGCTGCGTGACGGCAGGGGCCTGGTTGAACTCCCGTGCGACGGAGACGAAGCGGCTCGCCTCGCCGATCGCCTCGTTGACCACGCGTGCACGATACCCCTCGGCCTCCTGCACGATCTGCGCGGCCTGGCCGCGGGATTCGGCCAGAACCCGGTTGGCATAGGCGTCGGCCTCGCGTTGCAGCCGGTCACGCTCCTGCTCGGCGGCCTGCACCTCGCGGAACGCGTCGATCACCTGTTGCGGGGGGTCGGCCGTGTCGAGGTTGAGGCGCACGACGTTGATGCCGCTATCGTACGCGTCCAGCGTCTCTTGGATGCTCTGGCGGGCGGAGTCGGCAATGATGCCGCGGTCACGGTTGAGAATGGGCGACAGGTTGCTGCGCGCAATGATCTCGCGCATCGTCGCGTCCGACACCGCCCGGACCGTCAGTTGCGGGTCGCGGATGTTGAACAACAGCTTCGACGGGTCCTTGACGTTCCAGACGACCTGGAAGTCGATGTCGACGATGTTGGCGTCGGTCGTCAGCATCAACCCGTCGCTGTTCCGGCCGCCGGTGGTGCCGATGTCCTCGGTGCGTTCCGAGGTGACGTTGACCACTTCGTAAGTCATCAAGGGCCATGGCGCGAAGTTGAGGCCCGGCGTGCCCACCGACGAGAAGCTGCCGAGGAACAGCTCGACGGACTGTTCTTCCGGCTTGACGGTGTAGAAGCTCGCCGCGCCCCACAGGACGAGCGCGATCGCCCCGCCAAGCAGCACGCTTCCCCGGCCGAAAGACGGGCCGCCCCCGTCCGGGCCGCCGCCGCCGCGGCCACCGCCACCGCGGCCGCCCATCAGAACCTTGAGCTGGTCCTGACCCTTCTTCACCAGTTCGTCGATCTCGGGCATCTGCGAGCCGCCCTCCGGCGGGCGCCGCCCGCCGCGATTGCCGCCGCGGCCATCGTCGCCGCCGCCGCCGCTGTTGCCGCCCGAATTTCCGCCGCCCCCCCAGGGACCGCCAGAATGTCCAGCCATGTAACCTCTTCCTCTGTTAAGGCGTTGTCATACGCATTTGGTTGTTACCTGTGTGTTGCAGGTCAAAAATCAACCTGTCCGAACCGGTGTCTTCATGGTCACTATCTCCTCGGACATGGTCGGATGCACGGCCACCGTCCGGTCGAAATCCTCCTTCGTCGCGCCCATCTTGACAGCCACGCCGGCAAGCTGGATCAGCTCGCCAGCACCGGGCGCGACGATATGACAGCCAAGCACACGACGCGACTCCCGACTGACGACCAGTTTCATCAGAACACGGTCCGCGCGTCCCGCGAAACTCTGCTGCATGGGCTTGAACGAGGTCGCGTAGATCTCGACAGGCCCCTGATCGCGGGCGTCCTCCTCGCTCAGCCCCACCGTGCCGAATTCCGGCTGCGTGAAGATCGCGGTCGGGATCAACTCGTGATCAACCGGGGTGGGATTGCCGTTGAAGACCGTTTCGACGAACGCCATCCCCTCGCGAATGGCCACGGGGGTCAGGTTGACGCGGTCCGTCACGTCCCCGATGGCATGCACGGAGGGCACGCTCGACTGGCTGTAGCGGTCCACGCTCACCTCGCCGCGGCGGCCGAGCGTGACGCCCGCCTCCTGCAACCCCATGCCGGCGGTGTTGGGATCGCGGCCCGTCGCGAACATGACCTTGTCGAAAACGCGCTCGGTCCCGTTGGTGGCCTTCACGCGATAACCGCCCTCTGCCGGCTCCATCGACAGGATGTTCGTGCCGAGGTGCAGATCGACGCCCGACTGTATCATCTCGTCGGCGATCAGGCCGCGCGCCTCCTCGTCGAAGCCGCGCAGGATCTGCGCCCCGCGGTAGTACTGGGTCACCTCGACACCGAGACCGTTCAGGATGCAGGCGAACTCGCAGGCGATATAGCCACCGCCGACGATCAGCATGGACCGCGGCAGTTCGTCCAGGTGAAAGACATCGTCGGACACCAGCCCGTGCTCGGCACCCGGAAGATCGGGCCTGACCGGGTGGCCGCCCGTCGCCACGAGGATGTGGCGGGCCGACATGGTTTCGCCGGTGGACAACTCGACGGTGTGCGCGTCCTTGAGAACCGCGCGCGCATCGAAACTCTCGACCCCGTTGGAGGACAGGATGTTGCGATAAACCCCCTCCAGCCGGTCGAGTTCGGCATGCAGCCGGCCCTTGAAGGCGTGCCAGTCGAATCCCCCGGCATGAACCGTCCAGCCATAGGCTTTCGCGTCCTCGACGTGACCCGGGTACTCGCTGGCGAAAACCATCAGCTTCTTGGGCACGCAGCCGCGGATGACGCAGGTGCCGCCATAGCGGTCCTGCTCGGCCAGCGCGACCCTGGCGCCGCCCTGCGCGGCCACGCGGGCGGCGCGCACGCCGCCCGATCCGCCCCCGATCACGAAAAGATCATAGTCGAAACTCATGCATCACCCCTGTCTGTTTCCGTGCCGGGCCGCCGGTCGGGCAGGTCCGGCCGCGCGGCGGCGATCGCCGCGCGCAGTCTTTCCAGCCCCTCGGCCCCGACGATCCTGTGCGCGAAGGCGACGTAGCGCTCCTTTTCCCCGGGCGGCCTGTAGGCGAGGATGCTGGCGCGGCGCCCGCCATCGAGCTTGGCCCAGGTCATCTGCGCGAAGGGGACGTGAACATCCCGCACCACGTGCCGTATCGTGAGGCCGTCCTCGCCGACCCGCACAGGCACGCCCCGCCGCGCGAGATCGAGCAGGAGGTACGCCG
This sequence comes from Roseovarius salis, assembly GCF_044472985.1. Classification (NCBI taxonomy): domain Bacteria; kingdom Pseudomonadati; phylum Pseudomonadota; class Alphaproteobacteria; order Rhodobacterales; family Roseobacteraceae; genus Roseovarius; species Roseovarius salis. The sequence goes on from NZ_JBISDG010000015.1 coordinate 51,721, forward strand.
CCCATGCCGTGAAAACGCCCCCCAGGACCAGCAGCGCGGTGCTGTCCATGCGCAGCCCGTCGCGCATGTTCCACGCCGCCAGCGCCCCCGCGACCAACGCGGTCACGGCCACGAATATCGTCTGCTGTGGCGTGCGGCGTATCTGCATACTCAGTCCTGCAGGTCCGTGAAAAGGTTCTCGGATTCGACGAAATCCAGCCGGTCCTCCTCGACGGTGCCCTCGTTGATGTCGCGCGTCTCCACCCTGCCGTCGCCGTGGCCGAGGATCACGATGTCGCAGATGTCCATGAACAGTCCGTTCTCGACAACTCCGGGCATCTGGTTGAGCACCATCGCCATCTGATGCGGGTTGCCGATGCGCCCCAGGTGCAGGTCGAGGATATAGTTGCCCTCGTCGGTCACGAAGGGATGATCGCCGTTCATCCGCAATGACGCGTCCCGCCCCAGCACGTCCATGCTGACGAGCAGTTCCTCGATCAGCGCCCGCGTTGTCTGCCAGCCGAACGGGATCACCTCCACCGGCAGGGGAAAGGCACCAAGGTTCTCCACTTCCTTGCCGATATCGGCGATGACGATCATCTGGTCGCTGGCCGTCGCGACGATCTTTTCCTGCAACAGCGCGCCACCGCCACCCTTGATGAGGTTGAGGTTGCCATCGAACTCGTCGGCGCCGTCGATCGTTATGTCGAGCCACTTGGCCTCGTCGAGGCTGACGACGTCGATGCCCACCTCGCGCGCCAGCTCGGCGGTGCGGGCCGAGGTCGGCACGCCGCGGATACGCAGCCCGTCCTCGCGCACCAGCTCGCCCAGGCAGCGCACCATCCACGCGGCCGTGCTGCCGGTGCCCAGCCCCACGCGCATGCCGTCCTCGACGAAATCGACGGATCGCTTGGCGGCGACGAACTTGGCCTTGTCGATGGGCGACAGCTCTCCGGACATCGTGCGCAACTCCCAACTACCTCACCGCGCTTATAAGTGAGATGCCAGAACGGTGCGAGCGGAAATCCCGCCCCACGGCACCGCGATGCCAGGCCGCGCAGCCCGCTTGCGCGGACTACGCGGGACAGGTCGCAAACCGGCAATTCATCCGGCCAGCGGCCGCCTAGACTGCCCGCATGACCCGCTATCGCCTTCATTACGCACCCGACAATGCCTCCCTCGTCATACGGCTGGCGCTGGAGGAGCTCGGCCAACCCTATGATACGGTCCTCGTCGACCGCGCGGCGCGCGGCCACAAGTCGCCCAATTACCTTGCGATCAATCCGGCGGGGCTGATTCCCGTTCTGGAAACGCCCGATGGCCCGATCTTCGAGACCGGCGCGATCCTGCTGTGGCTCGCGGACCGGCACGGGGCGCTGGCCCCACCGGCCCCAGGCGCCGCGCGCGGCGCCTTTCTCAAGTGGCTTTTCTTCACCTCCAATACCTTGCATGCGGGGATGCGGATGCGCTTCTACCCCGATCAGTACGTGGGCGCGGACACCGCGGCGCAGGCGGCGCTGCTGGATCACATGAAAGGGGAGATCACGCGCCACCTGTCCCTGCTGGAGACACAGGCCGCGGACGCGCCCGGCTGGCTCGGCGGCGCGCAAGTCTCGGCGCTGGATCTCTACCTCGCCTGCCTGCTGCGTTGGCTCCAGCTATACCCCGCTCTGCGTTACGGGACGAACGGCAATGACTGGTGCGATCCGGCGAATTGGCCGCATCTGCGGGCGATGGCGACGCGTCTGGAACATTGCACCAGCGTTTCCGCTGCCATAAATGCCGAGGGGCTGGGGCCGAAACCGTTTACCGCCCCGCGGCATGCGACACCACCAGAGGGCAGTGCGACCTGATGTTCCTTTCGGTCTTCGAGATGTTCAAGGTGGGCATCGGCCCGTCCTCGTCGCACACGATGGGGCCGATGGTGGCGGCGGGGCGGTTCCTGGACCTCATGCGCGCCTCGCCGTTCGAGTTCAGCGGTGTCCGAGGGTCGCTGCACGGTTCGCTGGCCTTCACCGGGGTGGGGCACGCATCTGACCGGGCGACCATTCTGGGACTCGCGGGGTTCCGGCCGGACACTTACGACCGCGACGAAGCGGATGCCGCACTGGAACGGATCCGCGAAACCCACACGGTTGCGCCGCCGGGCTTGCCCGAACTCGTGTTCCATCCCAAGGATGATCTCGTTTTCGATTTCGGGCCGAACCTGCCCGGCCATGCAAACGGCATGATCTTGATGGCAACGGACGCGCAGGGCGACGTGATCCTGCAGGAGACGTATTATTCCATCGGCGGCGGGTTCGTGCTGACCGAGGCAGAGCTGGCCGAGGGACGCGACAGCGAAGAGGGGGATCCCGTTCCCTACCCGTTCAAGACCGCCGCCGAGATGCTGGAAATGGCCGAGACCAGCGGCAAGTCCATCGCCCAAATGAAGAAGGCCAACGAGATCTCGCGCGGGGGGCCGGAAAACCTGCGTTCGGGCGTGGCACGCATCTGGGAAGTGATGGACACCTGCATCGAGCGCGGCCTGGCGGGCGAGGGCGAACTGCCCGGAGGCCTGCACGTGAAACGCCGCGCCAAGGGCATCCACGAGGCGCTGCTGGCCGAGCGTGGGACCAACCTCAACGCCCCGCACAAGATCAACGACTGGATCAGCGTCTATGCCATGGCCGTCAACGAGGAAAACGCCGCCGGCGGGCAGGTCGTGACCGCCCCCACCAACGGCGCGGCGGGCGTGGTGCCGGCAGTGATAAAGTACTGGCTCGATCACGTGCCCGGTGCGACCGAAACACAGGTCGAGGATTTCCTGCTCACCGCCGCGGCCATCGGGGGGCTGGTAAAGTACAACGCCTCGATCTCGGGGGCCGAGGCCGGATGCCAGGCCGAGGTTGGCAGCGCCTCGGCCATGGGCGCGGCGGGGCTGGCGGCGGTTCTGGGCGGCACGCCCGCGCAGATCGAGAACGCTGCCGAGATCGCGCTGGAGCATCACCTCGGCATGACATGCGACCCCGTCAAGGGGCTGGTGCAGGTCCCCTGCATCGAGCGCAACGGACTGGGCGCGATCAAGGCGGTAAGCGCCGCCTCGCTCGCGCTGCGCGGCGACGGCACGCACCTGGTGCCGCTGGACGCATGCATCGAGACCATGCGCCAGACCGGCGAGGACATGAGCGAGAAATACAAGGAAACCTCGCTCGGCGGCCTCGCCGTGAACATCCCCAACTGCTGACCGGTCCCGCGGCCTCGTTTCCCGCCCGGTTTCGGGCGCCGCCGGCCGGGCGCGGCACTTTGACAATCGCGCGGATTTGAGGAAGCTGGCATCGCACGGGCGCCGGGCGGCGCGGCAGACGGTGGAGGACAAATGTCAGGCACGGATGGACGGACCTCTCTGGGCATCGGGCTGATGATCGCCTTCTGCGTCCTTGCGCCGTTGCAGGATTCCTTTGCCAAGCTGATCGGCGGCGCGGTCGCGGTGGGCCAGATCGCCGCCACGCGGTTCGTTTTCCAGGCCGCGTTGCTGCTGCCCCTGGCACTGATACTGGGCGGCCTGCACCGGCCGGACCGGGCAGAGGCCGGGCTGCATCTCGTTCGCGGGGCGCTGCTGCTGGTGGCCACGGCCATGTTCTTCACGGCGATTCGCTACATGCCGATCGCAGATGCAATCGCCATCTTTTTCGTCGAACCCTTCATACTCACCTTGCTGGGCGGGCTGTTGCTCGGCGAACCCATTGGTCCCCGCCGTTACGTTGCCTGCGGGATCGGCTTCGCCGGTGCCCTGCTCATCATCCAGCCCAGTTTCGAGGAGGTGGGCGCGGTCGCGCTGCTGCCGCTGGTGACCGCGCTGTGCTTCGCCTTCTACATGATCCTGACGCGGCGCATGGCGACCCGGATGCACCCCATCACCCTGCAGGCCTATACGGGTCTGGCCGCACTGGCACTGGCGCTGCCGGTCCTGTGGGCCTTTGACGGATCAGGCATCGCGCCGCTCGATCCCGGCTGGCCGGCGCGGCGCGAGATGTACCTGCTGGTCGCGCTCGGGCTCGTGGCCACGTTGTCCCATGTCTGCATCAGCTTCGCACTGGCCTGCGCACCGGCCTCTCTGATCGCCCCGATCCAGTATCTCGAAATCGTTGCCGCCACCGCCTTCGGCTATGCCATATTCGGCGACCTGCCGGACCGGATGAGCCTCGCGGGGATTGCACTGATCGTGGCCTCGGGCCTGTTCGTCTTTTTCCGGGAACGCCACCTGGAGCGGCGGCCGGTGCCGCAACCGTAACGGTCGTCAGGCCTCCGGCCACGCCGCCGTGGTCGCCAAAAGCGCCGCCACAACTGTCTCAAGGGTGGATTGCGGCAGTATGACCAGCATCTTGGGCGTGGTCACCGACAGATGCACCGTGCCCGTGGACAGGTTCGACGTGCCCACCCGACCGTCGGGCGCGAAATTCAGCCCCCCTATCGGCCAGCGAAGCCCATCGGACACCCCCTCTACCGCGGCCATCGGGAAAAGCGACACGGCGGTTCCGGCCCCGAGCGGCAGCGAAACGGAGGGCGGGCAGACGAACACCAGCTCCTCTGCCCCCAGCAGGATGCAGCGCCGCGCCGGATGACGCACCAGCGTGTTGTAGGCCGCCAACTGATGGTCCAGCCGGTCGCCGGAAAAACCGATCCCGATGACAAGCGGCGCCGCGATGTTGCGCAGGCACTTGTCGAAATCGGTGCTGTCCTGCTCCGAGATCGGATGCAGCGCGGCGGGCGGCAGATCGCGCCGCGCCGCGTCGCTCAGCGAATCGAAATCGCCGATCACGGCCTTGGGCGCAACCCCGTGCGCCAACGCCGCGTCGGCCCCGCTATCGGCCGCCGCCACGTGCGGGGCCAGCGCGCGCGCCCGCGCAAGGCGTGCATACGTCACCTGCGCGCCGCCGATCAGCGTGACTGGTTCACGTTCATTGACAATCACTTCCGCTGACCGCCCATTGTGCCCGGATGAAGAAATACGACACATTGTAACCACTAAATGATACCCTAAACATCTTAGATTCGGACAGCTTTGGTCCAGCCGACAATGGTAAACACGTTGGCTGCAGGCAGAGCAATGCGAGCATAGTTATGGTCAGTTCGAACAAAGTTCTCACGGTCTCCTACGGCACCTTCTCGTGCACGCTCGAAGGATTCGACGAATCCTTCGACACGATGAAGGCGATCGCCGAGTATTTCCGCGACCTTGCGGCTGACGACAGGTATTTCGGGGCGGAACCTCCGACCCCGGATGCAGACATGCTCGCCCGTATCGCCGAGCGCGAGATTTCCCGGCGCGTAAAGGCGCACGAGGAGGGCGGGCAGATCGTCTTGCGTGCAGGTGACACCGAGGCATTCCTTCAGGCCGGCAGCACCACGGCCGAGCCGACGCACGCATCGCCGCCCCGCACCGACGGGTACGAAACCTCCGCGCCGCCGCACGCCGCCCCTGCCGGCCCGCAGCAGCCGACCGCCGCGCCGAAAGGGGCGCCGGCACAGGACGAAACCCCGTCCGAACCCGCCGGGCCAGCGCCTTCGCAGGCCACCCCCGCGCCAGCCGCCGCGGAACCTGCCGCCGACCAGAGCCATGGGGCCGAGCCCGAGACGATGGCGCCCACGGCAGATGACACGCCCGAGGCGACGGCCCCGGATCGGGACACGGCCGCGACGGCGCCCGAATCGCACGGTTCCGAGGAACCACGAGAAAATGGCGTCGAGCCCACGGTCGAGGAGCCCGCCGGCGACGCCGTCGAAGACGAGGACAGCGACAGCGTCTCTGCGCGCCTGCGCCGGATACGCTCGGTCGTGGAGCAAGGCGGCGGCGACTACGGGACGGGCGAGTTCAGCGAGGACGAGCACGCCAATGATTTCCTCGCACAGACCGCGGCAGAGCTTAACCCGGCGCTTGAGCGTGACGATGCTGAAGGCACGGCACAGGAGGCCGCACCGCGTGAACCGGCCCCCCAGGCACAGGCCGAAACCGCCGCCGAGGACATTACGGCCGCCGAGCCGCCGGAGGATCCTTTCGCCAGCCTCACGGCGCGCCTGCTGCAGGAATACGAGCCCGACCCGGCGGCTGAACCGCGCGCAGACATCACGCCCGACGACGACGCCGAAGCGGAGGCCAGGCAGGACGAGACCGTGGCAGAGGACACGCTCTCGCAACTGCTGGCCGACGCGATGCCGGAAACCACCCTTGATGTCCCTGACGCCGACGCGGCCGAGGCGCCGCTCGTGCTGGGCGAGCATGACGAAACCGGGGAAATCCCCGCGCCCGAGGTCGGGCTCGAAGAGGGCGCGCAAGACGACGCGAACCTGTTCGACGAGGACCACGACGAGACAGAAAGCCAAGACCTGCTCAGCCCCGAGGAAGAAGCCGAGCTGCAACGCGAGCTTGCCGCGGTCGAGGCCGAGCTTGGCGCCGGATCGGCGCCGGAGCTCGACGACAGCGAAATCGATCACTCCGAAGTGGCAACCGCCACGGCGCCGGCCGCGGAAACAGCCCCGGATCAGGCTGACACCACCGAAGATCACAGGGCCGACCGGCTGCGGGCGGGGGACGAGTCGGCAGACGTGTCACGGCTCTTCGACGAGGCGGACAGCCAGCTTGAAGCGCCCGAGGCCAGCAAGCGCCGCAACGCGATCCAGCATCTCAGGGCCGCAGTGGCCGCCACGAAGGCGGAAAAGAACGCCGGAAGCGACCTGCGCGAAGAGCAGAGCGACGCCCCCTACCGTTCAGACCTCGCCGAGGTGGTCCGGCCCCGCCGTCCGCACACGTCGAGGGAGCCCTCGCATAAGGAACGCCCGCGCGCCCGACGCCCGGCGGAAGAGGACCGCCCGGCCCCGCTGAAACTGGTGGCCGAACAACGCATCGACACCCCTCACGAACCGGTGCGGCCCCGTCGCGTATCCGCCGCACCGGTGCCCTCGGGCTCGGCGTCGGGCGGCAAGACCTTCGAGGAGTACGCCGCCGAAATCGGCGCCACGACCCTGCACGAGCTTCTCGAGGCGGCCGCGGCCTACATGTCGGATGTCGAAGGCCGCGACCAGTTTTCGCGCCCGATGCTCATGGGCAAGATCAAGGAAATCGACAACGAGAGCTTCACCCGCGAGGACGGCCTGCGATCGTTCGGTCACCTGCTGCGGCAGGGCAAGCTGCAAAAGCTCAAGGGCGGCCGCTTTGCCATCACCGAGCACACGGAATTCCGTGCAAGGGCCCGGCACGCGGGCTGACCGTCGACAGGCCGCTGCCAGCGGGCCACGGTCAAGGTGACGGTACGCGGACCGTCATGACAGCAGGATGTCGACCGCATGCCCCACGTCGCGCGCAACGTCGCTGGGCCGCGGCGAGAACCGCTGCTCGTCGCCTGGGCGATACTTGCCCGTCCGCACCAGCACCGCCCGGCCGATCCCGGCTGAAAGCGCGCCGGCAACATCCGCTTCGGCGTCATCGCCGATCATCGCGGCTTCCGGCGCCGCGACGCCCATATCCTCCAGCGCGGCGTTGAAGAAGCCTTGCGCGGGTTTCCCCAGCACTTCGGCCTGCCGGCCACTGGCATATTCCAACGCGGCCACGAACGCCCCGGCATCCATGCTGAGCTCGCCATCGGCATCGCGAAAATTGCGATTCGCGGCCAGCGCGTAGAACGCTGCGCCGCCGGTCAGCACGCGAAACGCGGCATTGAGGCGATCATACGTGAAATCGCGCCCGGCGTCCCCCACCACGACGGCGGTTTCGGCGCCGTCCGTAACGCCCCCCTCGAAATCTTCCAGCAGGTCGGGGTGCACCAGCAGGTGCGGCACCAGACCGCGCTGCGCCAGTATTGCCGTCGCCGCTTTCGCCGGGGTGAACAGCTCATCGGGCGCCACCCGGATTCCGAGCCGCCCCAGCCGTGACAGCAAGACACGGCGCGGCGACCGGGTGCTGTTGGTGAGGAAACGCAGCGGGAGGCCGGTTTCGCGCAGCCGTGCCACGGCGTCGACCGCGCCGGGAACGGCGCGCTCCCCGTCGTAAAGCACGCCGGCAACATCAAGAAGAACCGCCTTCACCATGGTTCGGAAATGGTGCCGCGAAACCGCGACGTCAAATCCGGGGCCCGTCGCGCTCAGGCCACATTGCGGGCCGAGGTTTCCAGCATGTGCAGGAACGACCCGGCCGAGGAACTCGCCGACAACAGCAGGTAACTGTCCGTGCCGGTCCTCAGGACGAGAACGCCCAGATGCTCCATGACGGTGCGCGCCGCGTCGCCGCGCCCGAACGCCTCGGGGTTCAGGTCGATCGGGCAGATCCGCTCCAGCGCCGTTCGGCAGCCCGCGCCGGACATTTCCAGCACGCACCAGCTATCGGTCTGGTCGGTGACATATACCGCCTCGCCGAGCTTGTCCCGCACGACCGCCTCGGCATCCGGCGCGGCCCGTTCGAAGAGAACGAAAGCCTGATCCTCACCCAGCCGGACCAGCGTCTCGCCCTTTCCGGTCTCTGCCGATTCTCCCGGCGGCGGGAGCGTAAGACCATACGCCGATTGCACCGCCGTATCAGCCGCGCTCTCGCCGCCCAACGGCAGGGCGATCGCAACGATGGCAAGATGTTTGGGGGTCATGATCCGCACCGCCCCGATGCTCTTGTCGACCCCTGCCAGCGGCGGGGCGGAAACGAGGGAATACTCAGCCACGCAAACGCTCTCCTTCCGGGTCGATAAAATGCGCCGAGACGATCTCGACGTCCGTTTCCATGCCGTGCACGGGGCTCACGGCCCGAACGACCTCTCCCACGCGCTCGTGGCCCCTCTCTATGAAACCCAGACCGATGTGATGGCCGAGGTTGGGGGAAAAGGCGACGGACGTCATCCAGCCCTCGTCATTGTCCATGGTCGCGTCGCGCCCCTTGGAAATGAAATGCGCCCCGGCGATCAGCCTGTCCTGCCGGTTCACCGGGCGGAACCCGGTCAACCGCACCGCGTCGTCGCGGATCATCTCGGGGCGCTGCGACAACACGTTGCCGATGCACTCTTTTTTCCGGCTGACGATCCGCCCCATGCCAAAATTTTGCGCGGTGGTCTGGCCGGTCAGCTCGTTGCCCGCGGCGTGGCCTTTCTCGATCCGCAGCACGCTCAGCGCCTCGGTCCCATACGGGACCGCATCGAATTCGCGCCCCGCTTCCATCAGGACCGCCATCATCGAATTGCCATAGCGGGCGGGCACCGCGATCTCGTAGGCCATTTCGCCCGAAAACGAGATGCGGAAAAGCCGCGCGGGCGTGCCGCCGCAGACCGTGACCTCGCCGCAAGCCATGAAGGGGAACGCCTCGTTCGAAATGTCGTAGGCGTCGTCCACGACCTTGCGCAAAAGACTGCGCGATTTCGGCCCGGCGACGGCGAACTGCGCCCAGCCGTCGGTGGTGGAAATCAGGTGCACGTCCATGTCCGGCCAAAGGCATTGCCGCGCGAATTCCAGACGCCTGAACACCGTGACGGCGTTGGCCGTCGTCGTAGTCATGACGTAGTGGTTTTCACCAAGGCGGGCGGTCGTCCCGTCGTCATAGGCGATCCCGTCCTCGCGCAGCATCAGGCCATAGCGGACGCGCCCGACCTTCAGCGTCGAGAAGGTGTTGGCATAGACCTTGTCGAGAAACGCGCCGGCATCGCGGCCCTTGATGTCGATCTTGCCCAGCGTGGTCACGTCGCAGATGCCGACCGATCGGCGCACGGCCAGCGCCTCGCGGTCGACCGAGTCGCGCCAGCCTTTCTCGCCCGGCTGGACGTACCATTCGGCGCGCAGCCAGTTGCCGACGGTGACGAAGCTGGCGCCGTTCTCCTCGGCCCATTCGTGCGAGGGGGTCAGGCGATAGGGGCGGAAATCGCGGCCCCGCGCCCGGCCGGCCAGCGCGCCCATCGGCACGGGCGTGTAGGGCGGGCGGAACACTGTGGTGCCCGTTTCCGGAATGGTCTTGCCGGTACATTCCGCCATGATGGCCAGCGCGGGGATATTGGCCGTCTTGCCCTGATCGGTGGCCATGCCCAGCGTGGTGTAGCGCTTGAGATGCTCGACCGAGCGGAAACCTTCCTGGTGCGACAGCTTCACGTCCTTCACGGTCACGTCGTTCTGCTGGTCGAGCCACGCGCGATGCTTGCTTTCGGGAACGTACCAGAAGGCCGCGTTCTCGCGCGGTTCGTCCTCGGCCTCGGGCGGCTCGGCCCTGGCCGGGGTGAAGCCCAGGTCGGAAAGTTGCGCCTCGGCTTGCGCGCGGCCCTCGGCCAGCGCGGCGGCAAGGGTCAGGGCGCCGTTCGCCGCGCCCGCCACCGCCATGCCCGCGGGCATGGTGCCGCCGGGAACGAAGGCCTTGATGTCGTCGCGCCATTCGGGCTTGCCACGCTGGTGGCAGGTGAGATGCACATTGGGATTCCACCCGCCCGAGACGGCGAGAGAGTCGACCGGGATCACCTGCCCATCGGTCAGGGTGACGGATTTGAGCCCCTTGCGGCCCACGGTGTTGACCACGCCGGCCCCGCGGATATGCCGCACGCCGGGCAGGTCAACGGGCGCCGCCCGGTCGCGGCAATCGATCACCGCCCGCACGTGCACGCCGCGCGCCGTCAGGTCGGCGGCGGTGCGCCAGCCGTCGTCGTTGTTGGTGAAAACGGCGACCTCCGTGCCCGGGGCCACGCCGAAGCGGTTGACATAGGTACGCACGGCGCCGGCCAGCATCACGCCGGGGCGGTCATTGTTGCCGAAGGCGATCGGCCGCTCGGTGCTGCCCGCCGCCAGAACGGCGCGTTTCGAGTAGATCCGCCACAGGATCTGGCGCGGCTTGCAGCCGCTGTCGGCAAGGTGGTCGGTGCAGCGTTCCAGCGCGCCATAGATGCCGTGATCGTAGGCGCCGTAGACAGTGGTGCGGGTCATCAGGCGCACATTGTCCATCGCGGAAAGCTCGGCCAGTGCCTGCGCGGCCCAGTTCTGCCCCGCCATGCCGTCGATCTCCAGCGTTTCGGAATTGAGTCGCCCGCCGGGCAGGAAATCCTCGTCGGCCAGGATGACGCGCGCCCCGGCGCGGGCCCCGGCCAGCGCCGCCGAGAGGCCCGCGGGCCCCGCCCCGATCACCAGCAGGTCGCAATGCAGGAACCCCTTGTCATACTGGTCGGGGTCTTCCTTCATCGACAGCCGCCCGAGCCCCGCAGAGGCGCGGATCGCCGGCTCATAGACCTTTTCCCAGAAGCTCTTGGGCCACATGAAGGTCTTGTAGTAGAACCCGGCCGAAAGGAATGGCGACAGAAAGTCGGTGACCGCCATCAGGTCGTGTTCGAGCGATCCACGGTGGTTCTGGCTGGTGGCGCGCAGCCCGTCGAAAAGCTCGGCCATCGTCGCCCGCGTGTTGGGCTCGGTATGGGCGCCGCTGCGCAGGTGGACCAGGGCGTTCGGCTCTTCCGACCCGGCGGTGAAGATGCCGCGCGGCCGGTGATACTTGAACGAACGGCCCACCAGGCGTTGGCCATTGGCCAGAAGGGCCGAGGCGAGCGTATCGCCCTCGAACCCCGTGAAATGCTTGTCGTTGAAACGGAATTTCAGTTCCTTGGTGTGGTCGACGAGGCCGCCGCCGATGCGGTTGGGTTGTGTCATTTGTCCCGCCCCCTTGCGCGGGCCACGTCGCGGGCCAGTTCCACCTTGGTGATTTCGTGGGTCAGCGTGTCACGGGTGACCACCAGCCACGAGCGGTCGCCCTGTTCGTGATACCACAGTTCCTGATGCGGGCCCGCCGGGTTGTCGCGCAGGTAGGCGTAATCGTGGAACCGCTCCATCGCGTCCTCGGCCTGCCAGTCGGGCCGGTCGATCAGGCAGGCATCGCCCAGATAGACGAATTCGGCGGCGTCGCGGGGGCCAAGAAGCGGGTGGTTGATGATCATGCCTCGGCCCTCCTCAATGCAGGTTGGGCTGGTTGCCCACGCCTTTTTCGTCAATGATGTTGCCGCTGCGGAACCGGTCGAGGCGCATCTGCGCGGCCACCGGGTGCGGTTCGTCCCTGGCCAGCAGGTGGGCGTAGCAATACCCGCTGGCCGGCGTTGCCTTGAACCCGCCGTAGCACCAGCCGCCGTTGAAATAGAGCCCCTCGATATGGGTCTTGTCGATGAAGGGGGAGCCGTCCATCGACATGTCCATCACGCCCCCCCAGCTGCGCAGCAGGCGGGCGCGGCCGATCATCGGCATGATCGCCATGCCCCCCTCGGCCACGTCCTCGACCACCGGCAGGTTGCCGCGCTGCGCGTAGGAATTGTAGCCGTCGATGTCGCCGCCGAAGACGAGCCCACCCTTGTCGGACTGGCTGACATAGAAATGCCCGGCCCCGAAGGTGATGACGCCGGGCAGCACCGGCTTCAAACCCTCGGTGACGAAGGCCTGCAGGACATGGGATTCGATCGGCAGGCGCATTCCGGCCTTTTCCATCACCCGCCCCGACGATCCGGCCACGCACACCGCCACCTTGCGCGCGCGGATCTTGCCGCGTGACGTCTCGACCCCGCGGCACCGGCCCTGCCGGATATCGAAGCCCGTGACCTCGCAATTCTGGATGATGTCCACCCCGCGCCGGTCGGCCCCGCGGGCATACCCCCATGCCACCGCGTCGTGCCGTGCCGTTCCGCCGCGCCGCTGATAGAGCCCGCCCTTGACCGGGAAACGGGCATTGTCGAAATCGAGGAAAGGCAACTCGCGCCTGAGCTGCGCGGCATCCGCGATCTCGGCATCCGCGCCCGACAGGATCATGGCGTTGGCCCGCCGCACGAAGGCATCGCGCTGCGCATCGCTGTGGAACAGGTTCAGGATCGAGCGCTGCGATACCATCGAATTGTAGTTGGTATCCTGTTCCAGCCCTTCCCACAGTTTCATCGACAACTCGTAAAAGGGCTGATTGCCCGGCAGCATGTAGTTCGACCGGATGATAGTGGTGTTGCGCCCGATGTTCCCGCCGCCGAGCCAGCCCTTTTCCAGCACCGCAACGTTACGCAGGCCGAATTCCTTGGAAAGGTAGTAGGCGGTGGCCAGACCGTGCCCCCCTGCGCCGATGATGACGATATCGTATTCCGGGCGCGGATCGGCGTCGCGCCACGCCGGTTTCCAGCCGCGATTGCCGGTCAGGCCTTCCTTCAGAATGCGCAAGGCGGAATAGGACATCGCGCCACGTCTCCCCGTCGGTTCAAGGGACAGCATGACGCGCAAACTGGGATTGCACTTTCCCAAAACGGTCGGATACATCACTAAAATGGCCTCGACGGGAATGAATGAGCAGATCACGCGCCGGATCGGCGTGCTCCCTATCGGGGGCTTTGCGATGATGTCGTTCGCCGCGCTGACCGAACCAATGCGCGCCGCCAACCTCCTGGCCGGCCGCGAACTCTACCGCGTGATCCCCGTCTCGGGCACGGGCGAGCCGGTCCGCAGCTCGGGCAGCGCGGTGATAACGCCGGAGGCCCGCGTGGGCGATGAGCTGCGTTTGCAGTACCTGTTCGTCGTCGCGGGCGGCGATCCGCTAGCCTTTGATGACCGCGGGGTAATGCGCTGGCTGGGGCGCATGGCGCGGGCCGGCACGACGCTCGGCGGGGTGTCCGGTGGGCCGGTCATCCTTGCCCGGGCCGGGCTGATGGCCGGCCGGCGCATGACGGTGCATTGGGAGCACGCCGACGCGCTTGCAGAGATCTCGCCGCACCTTCTGATCGAGCGGTCGCTGTTCGTCATAGACCGTGACCGCGTGACCTGTGCGGGCGGCACGGCGCCCATGGACCTGATGCACACGCTCATCGCCGGCCATCACGGCGCGCCCTTTGCCCGGCGCGTCAGCGACTGGTTCATGCATACCGAGGCGCGCCCCTCCGCGGGGCCGCAGCGGGCCGGGCTGGTGGACCGTGTCGGGGTTACCGACGCTGCGATACTCGACGCCGTCGAGGCGATGGAGGCGCGTGTCGCCGAGCCGCTGACCCTGTCACAACTGGCCAGCGCGGCGGGGATTTCGCCACGGCAGCTGAACCGGCTTTTCAACACGAGACTCGGACGCAGCGCCATGCGCTATTACCGTGACCTGCGGCTGGACAAGGCGCGCAACCTGTTGCGCAACTCGCCGCTCAGCCTGACCGAGATCGCGCTGGCCACGGGCTTTGCCAGTTCCTCGCACTTCTCCCGCGCGTACTCGGCGCGGTACGGTCAACCGCCCTCGGCCTGTCGCTGAGACAGCAGGCTCAGCCCTTGCCCCAATCCTCCGACTGCATCTCGCGCAGGCGGCTGGCGGTGCGTTCGAATTCGAAGCTCCCCTCGCCCTCGACATACAGGTATTCCGGCGCGGCCGCAGCCGAGCAGATGAGCTGCACACCCGCCTCGTAGAGCGCATCGACCAGCGTCACGAAGCGCCTGGCCTCGTTGAAGCTGGAACGTGACAGCCGCGGGATGTCCTCCAGCACCAGGACGCGCGACGCCTCGGCCAGCGCGAGGTAATCGGCCGGGCCGAGGGGCTGGCCGCAAAGATCGTGAAAGCCGGCCCGCGCGACCCCGTTGTGAAAGGCCGGGATCGTGACCTCTCGCTTGTTGACCACCAGCGTCAGCGGCGCCCCTTCGCCGCCGGTCAACTCCTGCCAGATCTCGCGGAGGCGCGCGCGCGCCTCTTCGTCAGCGGGGGTGAAATAGGCCGGGGTCCCGGCCAGCTTGTCCTGCCGGTAATCGGTGGGGCTGGCCATTTCGTGCACCACCATGCGCTCTTTCAGCAGCTTTATGAAGGGCAGGAAAAGCTGGCGGTTGAGCCCGTTCTTGTAGAGGTCATCCGGCACACGGTTCGACGTGGTCACCACGACCACCCCGGCATCGAACAACGCCTGGAACAACCGGCCGACGATCATGGCATCGGTGATGTCGGTGATCTGCATCTCGTCGAAGGCCAGCAGGCGCACGCTGCCGGCCACCGCCCCCGCCACCGGGGCAAGCGCATCCTCGACGCCCTCGGCCCGGGCCTTGTGCATGCCGGCATGGATCTCCTGCATGAAGGCATGGAAATGCACCCGCCGGTTCGGCACGGTCAGGGTTTCCACGAAAAGGTCCATCAGCATCGACTTGCCGCGCCCGACCCCGCCCCAGAGGTAAAGCCCCTTGGGCGGCTCGGGCGCCTTGCGGAACCAGCCCCGGCGGCGCGGGGCATCCAGCGTGGACCGGATACGCTCGAACTCGGACAGCACGGCCTCCTGCGCGGGATCGCGCGCAAGCGTCCCGTCGGCCACCATCCGTTCGTATCGCGTGCGCAAAGGGTCCATTCGCCCCGCATAGCGCGCGGCGGCGCGCGTGAAAAGCGCCCAAGCCTAGGGGGCCACGACCGGCCGCAGCCTTTCGAGCACACCGGGCGCATGGGTATAGGCCACCGCGTGTCCGGCGCCCGGGATCACCTCGTGATCCGCGTCGGGGTTCAGTGCCGCCAGCCGGTCCCGGCACGACAGCGGGATGACCTCGTCGGCCTCGCCCCAGATCGCCAGCACCGGAACACCCGCCGTCGCGACGGCGCGGTGCGCGTCGTCGTGGTCCTCGTCCAGCACCCCGCGCAAGGAGGACAGGATCGCGGGTGCAAATCCCCTCAGACGCGTCTCGGCGATCTGCAGGTCGACCATGCCCTCGGGCTGGCCTGGCAGGCCACGCTCGGCCTCGGTCGCGCGGCGCAGGCTCTTGGGATAGAAGCCCAGCGTCAGCCAGCGCCCCAGCCAGTCGTGATTGACCGCAAGCCGCGCCACCGGCCCCAGGTCATGACCCAGCCCGGCCGGCGCGATCAGCACGAGCCGGCGCAAACGGCCGGCGTGTTGCGCGGCGAACGCCGTGACAATGGCCCCGCCCATGGAATAACCCAAAAGCGTGACCTTGCCGGTCACGCCCTGGTCCTCCAGCAACTCGTCGAGCTGTTCGGTAAAGAACGCGCTGTCCTGCGCCCCGCCGGGACGGTCGGAAAACCCGCGCCCGTACAGGTCGTAGAGCAGGACGCGGCACCCCATCGCGGCCAGCCCCTCCGCGATAGGCCCCCAGACGAAGGAGGGCGTTGTCAGACCGTGCACGCATACGACCACCGGGCCGTCTGCGGGGCCCAGCCACCTGTAATGGGTCCGGCCACGGGATAGCCGGGCAAACTGCCCCGGCGCGGCCTCTCTCCGCGCGGCATTCATCCGGGGGCGCAACCCCTCGACGGCAAAGGGCCAGGCAACCACCGCCGTACCCGCCGCCAGCAGCAGCCAAGATATCACCGCGCCGCCTGCCACGCGTCGAGGATGTACCGGCTCGTCATCAGGTCGAGATGCGCGCCGCCGCCATTCTTGAACAGCGTGATCTCGTCGTCGCTTTCGCGGCGGAACGCGTCCGGTTCGTAGTAATCGGCAACGATCTCCTCGCGGGTGATCGTTCCTTTTTCCAGAGGTATCTTGAGTTCCCCGATGTGATCCAGCGTGGTGTCATAGCTGTCCACGAAAATACGCGCCCGCTTCAGCGCTACGTCGTCAACCTCGCGCATGTCGGGGCGGAAGGCGCCGATGAGATCGATGTGCTGACCCGGCTGGAACCATTCCCCCTTCAGGATCGGTTCGGTGGACATGGTGGCCGACGTGACGATGTCGGCATGCTTGACAGCGCGCTCCAGGTCGTCGGTCACCCGCAAACCGGGACAGTCCTCCGCCATTGCCTCGGCATTGGCGCGCGTGCGGTTCCATACGCGGAACCGCGCCCCCGGGAAAACAGCGCTGTACGCCTCGAACAGCGACCGGCCCACCGTGCCCGCCCCCACGATCAGGATGTTCTCGCTGTCGGGCCGCGCCAGCCGCGTGGCGGCGAACAGGCTGTCGCCGGCGGTTTTCCATTTCGTGACGAGGTGGAAGTCGATGACCGCCTCCAACTGCCCGTCCGCATCGCCGAAGACGCAGACCGCACCGTTGATCATCGGATTGCCGTTGTCGGGATTACCCGGAAAGATGGTGGCCGATTTGACCGCCAGCCCCATCCCGTCGATCCACGCCGCCCGGGACAGGAGCGTATCGGGATCGCGGTAGAGAAAGGTGTCACCGATCTCGGCCCGGGGCATCGCATGACCCGCCGAGAACGCGTCGCACAACGCACGCCAGTCCAGGTTGGTCTGGCCGTCCTCGAACGGAATCAGGGTTATGCTCATTGCAACTCCTCCGGGCTCAGCAGTCCTTGGTTGGCGAGAGCCTGCGCCAGACCATCAGGCCCGTCAAACAGGTGTGCCCGCCAGCCGCGTTCGCGTGCCGCGGCGATGTTGTCGGCGCGGTCGTCGGTAAAGAAGAGGCGGGAAGGCGCGATACCGCAATCCGCCTCCACTGCTGCGTAGATCGCCGGGTCGGGTTTCACCATCCCCATCTCTCCCGAGATGTAGCGGCGGTCGAATTCGGCGAGGAAGGGAAACTGTTTCTCGCTCAAGGGGAAATTCTGCGCACCGAAATTGCTGAGCGCGAAAACCGGCACGCCCTTGCACCGCAGCGCAAGCAGCAACCGGACGGAACCGGGGATGTCGGGCTGTGCGATATCGCACCACTTCCAGCGGAAGCGCAGCACGTGCTCGCGCCAGCGCGGATGCCCGGCCGCCGTGTCTTCGATCACCGCGGCGAATTCCTCACCCGCATCGATCCGCACCATCATCGCGTGGATGTCGATTTCGGCGAACATCTCGCGCCGGCGGGCCGGGCCGATGATGGAATCGAAATACTTCTCCGGCTGCCATTCGATCAGCACGTTGCCGATATCGAAGATAACCGCTTGCGGAACCATGCTTCGCTCCTATCGCCTGACCGGCGCATCGCCAGCCACCCTGCCCTTGCGCGATTCCCGCCAGACGAGATACAGCCCGCCGCCCAGGATCAGCGCGATGCCGGCCCACGCGATGCTGTCGGGCCACGTGCCGAAGACTGTCACGCCCCACATGATCGCCATCGGCATCGACACGTATTCGAACGGCGCCGCGAACGCGGCTTCACTCAGCCGGTAGGCCTGGCTGATGAGCAGCACCCCCATCAGCCCGCTGACCCCGAGCAGGAGGAACAGCCAGTAATCCCCCGCGGCGAGGGGGGCCCATTCCCGCACGAGGAAGTCGAGATCGGGATGGACAGCGCCCGCCAGCTTGCCATCGCCGATCCCGAGCCCGATCAGGGCGCTGATCACGAGAAAGGTCAGCTGGGAATAGACCGCCATCGTGGCCGCGCTTTCGGTCCCGCCGATCCGGCGGGCGATGATGTGCATCACGGCATAGAGCGTCGCCGCAAGCATCGGAAACAGCGAGGCGAGCTGGAAGGCCGAGGTGCCCGGCTTCACGATCAGAAGCACCCCGGCAAAGCCCACCGCGATTGCCGTCCAGCGGCGCGCACCGACCCGTTCCTGCAGGAAGATCACCGAGAAGACCGTGATCACCAGCGGCGACACGAAGAACACCGCAACCGCATCCGCGATCGGCAGCGCGGCAAGCCCGAGGAACAGGAACGAATTGGCAAACACGACGCAGACGCCGCGCACGGCGTGCGCGCCTGGCCGGCGCGTGCGGAAAACCACCGTGCCATGAAAGGGGAGGATCAGCAGCGCGAAGGCCGCAAGCGCCACGCAAGCACGGATGAACACCACCTGGTGCAGCGCGTAGCCCTCGGAAAGAAACTTGATCGCGACGTCGTTGAGCGAAAAACACATGGCGGCCGCGAACGCGCATAACGCGCCGGTCAGGTTCAATCTCTCTACCGAGGCCTGTGTCATCACGTCCCGCTCGCTCACCCCCGGCAACAAACGGGAGCGCGAGAGGATTGTAAAGCTTTCGATGACACGCCGGGGCGCCGCCGTCAGCCTTGTGCGGCCCGCGCCGCCTGCCGGAGTGCCCGCTCCAGCGCGTCGAGAAAACGGGCGCGGTCCGCCTTTGCAAAGCCCTTTCCGCCGCCCTGGCGGAACGGGTCGGCCGCGCGCAGGTCGGCCATCAGGTCGCGCGTGGCCAGCGCGTTGCCGACATTGCGTTCGGTCAGCGCCTCGCCATCCGGCCGCAGGACGCACGCGCCCGCCGCCACGCACCGGGCCGCCAGCGGGATATCGTTCGTCACCACGACATCGCCGGCACCGGCGCGCTCGGCGATCCACATGTCCGCCACGTCGGGCCCCTCGGGCACGATCACCGATTCCACGAGCGCGTTCCGCGCCGGGCGGATGCCGCCATTCGACACCATCCTGACGTGCACGCCGTGCCGCGTGGCGACCCGCTCCACCTCCGCCTTGACGGGGCAGGCATCGGCATCGACGTAGATCATGCCTTCCTGGCTTTCGCCTTCGTTTTCTCAGGCTCCCCCCTCACCTTGTATTCCTCCGGGATCGGCATCCGGTTGAAGGCGTCGAGCCCGGCGATCTTGTACGCCTCCGCCAGCGTGGGATAGTTGAAGGTATTGCGCACGAAGTAATCCACCGTGCCCTTGAGGTCGAGCACCGCCTGCGCGATGTGGATGAGTTCGGTCGCGCCCTCACCGACGATCTGCACGCCCAGAACCCGGCGTGTCTTGAGGCTGAACAGCATCTTCAGCATGCCGTGCTCCAGCCCCATGATGTGGCCGCGGCTGGTCTCGCGGAACCGCGCGACACCTACCTCGTAGGCGATTCCGCGTTCCTGCATCTCCTCCTCGGACATGCCGCAGGTGGAAATCTCGGGCACGGAATAGATGCCGTAGGGGAACCAGGGGCTTTCAGGCAGGGTCGGCGTGTCCAGCGCGTGGCAGGCGGCCACCCGGCCCTGTTGCAGCGATGTCGAGGCGAGGCTTGGATGCCCGATGACATCGCCGGCCGCATAGATGTGCGGCACGCTGGTCTGATAGGTCTTGCGGTCCACGTCCAAGCGGCCGCGGTGGTCGGTCTCAACGCCGACCGCTTCGAGGTTGAGCCGGTCGGTGGCCCCCATGCGCCCGGCAGCAAAGAGCAACATCTCCGCCCGCACATGGCGGCCATTGGCCATGGACACCTCGACATGCTCGCCCGCATCCTCGATCTTGTCGACGGCGGAGCCGAGACGCAGGTCCACCCCGTTGTCGCGGATCTGGTGGGTGAATTCCTCGATGGTGCGCCGGTCGATGAAATCGAGGAAGGTCTCGCGCGGCTCGATCAGCGTCACACGCACGTCGAGCGCGGAAAAGATCGTGGCGTATTCCACCCCGATGACACCCGCCCCCACGACGATCAGGCTGCGCGGGATCGCGTCGAGGTCGAGAACCTCGTCGCTGTCGACGACCGATTTTCCGTTGAAGGGCACGTATTCGGGCCGGTATGTCCGCGTCCCGGTCGAGATCAGGAACTTGTCGGCAGTGAGCCGCGTCACCTCTCCCGCCTCGGTCGCCACTTCCAGCGTGTGCGGACCGGTAAAGCGCGCCAGCCCGTTCAGCGTTTCGACGTGATTGCGGTTGAACTGGTGTTCCAGCACGTCGACCTCGTAATCGAGCGTCTGGTGAAGCCGCCCCTTGAGGTCCTGCGCGCCGATGTCCTGTTTCACCCGGTAGGATCGGCCGTAGAAGGTGCGCTCGCGCCAGCCGGACAGGTTCAGCACCGTCTCGCGCAGGGTCTTGGACGGGATGGTGCCGGTATGCACCGACACCCCGCCCAGCCGGTCCTTGCGATCGACGACGAGAACCCGGCGCTTTAGCTTGCCGGCCTGGATGGCGGCCGCACGGCCGGCTGGCCCCGACCCGATGATGATGAGGTCATAATGGCTCATGCCCTACCCCGCATACAACGCCTCGGCGTGGAAACCGACATGGTCCTCCATGAACGTCGAGACGAAGAAATAGCTGTGGTCGTATCCCGGCTGCAGACGCAGCGTGGCCTGCTGGCCGCGCGTCGCAACGGCATGGGCGAAATCGTGCGTGTTCAAAAGGTCGAAGAACTGGTCCTTGGTGCCGGTGTCGGTCAGCACCGGGCCGTCAAAGCCCCGCTCGCGCATCAGCAACGTCGCATCATGGGCGGCCCATTTGCTCTCGTCCGCGCCAAGATACGCGGTGAACTGTTTGCGCCCCCAGTCGGATCGCGTCGGGTGACAGATCGGCGCGAAGGCCGAGACCGACCGGAATCGTCCCGGCAGCCCCATGGCCAGCGTCAGCGCGCCGTGCCCGCCCATCGAATGGCCGGAAACCGCCTGGCGCTCGGCGTCGATGGCGAAATTGGCCGTGACAACGCGCGGCAATTCCTCGGCGACATAATCCCACATTGCGAAATGCGGCGCCCACGGGGATTGGGTGGCATTCACGTAGAACCCCGCGCCCTGTCCAAGGTCGAAAGCGTCGTCATCGGCCACGCCCGCGCCCCTTGGGCTCGTATCCGGGAACACCAGCGCGATCCCCTGCTCGGCCGCCCAGAGCTGCGCACCCGCCTTGACCATCGCGTTCTCGTGCGTGCAGGTCAGCCCGCTGAGATACCACAGCACCGGTACGGGGCCGTCGCGGGCCTCCTCGGGCAGGAAGAGCCCGAACGTCATGTCGCAGCCGCAGGCGTCCGAGGCGTGGGTATAGACCCCCTGCACCCCGCCGAAACAGGCGTTTTCGGAAACGGTTTCCATGTCGTGTTCCTTTCTTTTCAGCAGCGCCGCGACTCGCGCCAGCCCGTCGCGGCCAATCTGTCAGTAAAGCGTCCGCACCCACCCGATCACCAGCGACACCGTGACCACCGCCAGCGCCGTCGAGATCAGGATAGAGGCGGAAACGCGCTGTGGTGCAACGCCGTAGTGCTGGGCGAGTATGTAGACGTTGCCCGCCACGGGCAGCGCGGCCGCGGCGATCATCACTGCCGCGCCGTAACGCTCCACCGGGAACAGGTAAAGGGCGGAGATCGCCACGAAAAGCGGGTGCAACAGCAGCTTGCACCCCGAAAGCCACCCGGCGACGAACGGGCGCTCGGCGGACTTGCCCGCCAGCGATGCGCCGATGGCAAAGAGCGCCCCGGGCGTGGCCGCCCCGCCAAGTGTCTCGAGGAAATCGTTCATCACGCCGGGTATTGGCAGCTGCAGCGCGGACCAGCTGAGCCCGGCGACGATGGAGACGATCATCGGGTTCTTGAGAAGCCCCATGCCCACGGTGCGAAGGATGCCCGTGCTCATCGCGCCGTCGCGCGAGCCGGTGACGAGGATCACCACGAGCGAGCCGAAAACGATCAGGTCGACCGACAGAACCAGCATCACGGGCCCTATCGCCGCCTCCCCGAGCAAGAGGGTCAGCATCGGCACCCCCAGAAAGCCGACATTGCCGATGACCGCGCACTGCGCCTCGATCGCCGCCTCCTCGATCGAGATGCCACGCAGGAACGCCACGAACATCGCCAGCCCGTAAACGAACGCCGTCGCCCAGAGATAGGCGGCGACGAAACGCACATCGAAAACCTCGGCGAACGACAGGTTGGCCGAGAAACGGAAGAGCATCGCCGAAAGGGCGAAGTAGAAGACGAACTTCGTCAGCCACGCCGTGGCCTCTTCGCTGAAAAACCCCGTTCGCCCGGCCCCGTAGCCCAAGCCGATGATCAGGAAGAACGGCAGCGTCTGGAGAAAAACGTTCAGCATCCCCGGCTTGTTAGCACGCCGTGACGACGGGGCAAGCGCCAAAGCACGCGCCGGGGCTGCCGCGGGTATCGTGTTTCACCCGGCCAGAATATCCTTGGGACCGGTTGGAGACAGGCCTGGAAGCGGGGCAACCCGCGTTCTATCCACTGCCGATCAGAACCCCCGCAGCGAATACCAGCGCCCCTCCGAGAACCACCTGGAACGCGGCGCGGAAAAACGGGGTCTCCATGAAACGGTTCTGTATCCACGCGATCGCCCAGAGCTCGACGAAGACGACGGCGATGGCCACGATCGTGGCGGTCCAGAAATCCGGGATGAGATAAGGCAGTGCATGCCCCAGCCCTCCCACGGTGGTCATGACACCGCTGGCCAGGCCGCGCTTGAGCGGGCTGCCCCTACCCGACAGCTCGCCGTCATCGCTGGCCGCCTCGGTGAACCCCATCGAGATCCCGGCGCCCACGCTGGCCGCGAGCCCGACGATGAAGGTGGTCCACGTGTCCTGCGTGGCAAAGGCGGTGGCAAAGATGGGCGCAAGGGTTGAAACGGACCCGTCCATGAGACCGGCCAGCCCCGGCTGCACCCATGTCAGCACGAACTGCCGCTTGGAGGTACGCTGCTCGGCGGTGCGGGCCTGCGTATCGAGATGCTCCTCCTGCAACTCCACGGCGCGCGTCTCGTGACGGGCTTCCGCCGCCGCCAGATCGCCCAGCAACTTGCGCGTGTCCGCGTCGCTGGCCCGCGCCGCGGCCTTCAGATAGAATTTCTCTGCCTCGCGCTCCATCGCCTCGGCCTCTTCGCGGATGCGCTCGATCCCGAGGTTTTCCACCAGCCAGACAGGCCGTCGCGCGTAGTATCCCGCGACATGTTCGCGCCGGATGAGCGGGATTACCTCTCCGAACCGTTTGCGGTGCAGGTCGATCAACCGCGTGCGATGCGTGTCCTCCTCGTCGGCCATGCCGTCGAAAACCCGCGCGCTATCGGGGTAGTCGCTGCGCAGGCGTTCGGCGTAACTTCGGTAGATGCGGGCGTCGTCTTCCTCGGAGGAGATCGCGAGCGCGAGGATTTCCTGCTCGTCGAGGTCGCTGAACCTGCGGCGCGCGGCAAGTGCTGGGATCATGGACTCCTCCTTTTTAGAATGATTCTAGAATAATGATTATGCGAGAGCCTGCAAGCCGATCCGTGCGCGATATTCCGGCGCGGAACATCGCACTGAACCGATCGGTTCATTTTCTCTTGCGATCTGAACCGAATGGTTTACTTCTAGAAAGTGAACCGATCAGTTCAGATGGAGTCCGGCGATGACACGTCCTGCACCCCTGCTCGTCCTTGCGCTCTCCTTGGCCGCCGGCCCGGGCGCCGCGCTGAGCATCGACATGAGCAGCCTCACCCCCACCCTGACCTATCCCGCACCGGACACCGCGCCGGTCAACGGGTCCAATGCCGACAGCCGGGACTGACCGGATCGCCGCGCCTTGGCACCACACCTCCCGCGCCGTCAGGCTTGCGGGGTGGGCCCGTGCCCGGATAGGGTAGATTGGCAATTCCGGGGGGCGCGCATGCCGGCCATGGCCGCTGAAATCAAGAAGGGGCGCAAGTTCGACCAGGTGATCGAGGGTGCCCGCGAAGTGTTCATGCGCGACGGCTACGAGGGGGCCAGCGTCGACGAGATCGCGCGTGCGGCCGGCGTTTCCAAGGCGACCCTGTACAGCTATTTCCCGGACAAGCGCCTGCTGTTTTCCGAGGTCGCCCGGATCGAATGCAACCGCCAGGCCGACGAGGCGCTGGACGTGCTTGGCAACGAGGCCCCTATCGAGGACGTGCTGAAGGAGGCGGCGCGGCGGATGGTGGAATTCTTCCTGTCGGATTTCGGTCAGCAGGTTTTCCGCATCTGCGTGGCCGAATCCTACCGCTTCCCCGAGCTGGGCAGACGGTTCTATGACTCCGGCCCGGCGATGGTGCGCGACCGGATGACCTCGGTGCTCAAGCCGTATGCCGACAAGGGCATCCTGGAAATTGACGACATGGATCTCGCCGCCAACCAGTTCGGAGAGCTGTGCAAGAGCGACCTGTTCGTGCGCAGCCTGTGCGGCGTCTGCGGAGAGGTGCGCCAGTCAGACATAGACCGCGTTGTGAACGGCGCAGTCGACATGTTCCTCGCACGGTACCGTGCCTGAGCAACAGGAGTTCACGGCGTGCAATGAAAGTGACCGGCCGGCTTTCGATCATGATGCTCGCCCTCGGATGGCAGACAAACGAGAGTCTGGCCTTTGACAACGCAAAGTGGTCCCAAGCCTGTCAAAGGGCGCTGACATCAATTGATCCCTGCGATTTGACGGAAACCTACATCCGGTTTTCCTGTGATCGCGTTGCGGAAAAGTCCGTTGATTCGAGGATGGCCAGAGAGGAAATAGAGACCACGATCCGGTCTGCGTGCGAGTCGAAGGCGGCGATGGACGGGCGCGATGAGGACGCTTCATCAAGCGAACCATACGCCGCGCCGCCCGGCGCCTGCGTTATTACGACGGCTTGCGCGGAACTGGGCGGTTTGGACGATGACTGCTTCGAGCTTTCTGCTCTCAGGCGTTTCCGCGACCGATACATGGCCGCAAGACCTGACAGGGCGGATCTTGTTGCGGAATATTACAAGAAATCGCCCATCCTTCTCAGGGAACTGACGCTCACCCCGCGGAGAGAGCGAATTCTTGCAAGAGCATACGCGATGTACGTGCTTCCCGCGGCGTTGCTTGCCGCCGCTGGTATGGATGAAGCATGCTTCAGACTCTATCGCCGCGGCATGAGCTACTTGTCTCATGCCGCGGCCGCGGCATGACTGCCGGCACTAGAAACGCTACAGGTGCTTGGCAGCCAGCGCCCTGAACGTCTCGTCTTTCCGCAGGCCGATCAGTCCCTTGTTGAGCCTCAGCAATAGGACGCGCGTTCTCGGGTTCGACTTCAGGCCCACCGCGTGAAGCGTCTGGACGGTCGCGAGGTTGATAACCTCTGCCACCCGGTCCCGGATTCCCAGCTCCGTAACGACCCGGTCCGACGTATCGGCATTGACCGTGACCATATCAACCTCGCCGCTCGCCAGGCGTTCGAAACAATCGGTCGGATTGTCTCCGGCGACGCGCACGACGGCCGGCGGAACGAGACCCATTACCTCGAGGTCATGCGTGAAATAGCCGCGCGGACGGCATATCGTCATGCCTCTCGCATCCGATGGTGTGCGGATCGAGTCGGCCGCATTGGCCGACGTATAGAACGTGACGACGACCTCGTGCAGCGTTTCGGAAAACCGCAGATTGTCGCAACGCCATTGCGACGCTTCCTTCAGCTTGTTGCTTTGCGAGCAGTCGGGTTTGAACCACGGAAAACCAAGGTCATATGCCCCGTCAGACAGCAACGGCTTGAGGTGTGAGCCCCAATCGTTGATCACGTCGATCCTGTAATTGGTGTCCCCCGATTGATACTGCATGGCCCGATTTATGAGTTCGGTGCTGAAACCGCCCTCGGGCAGCCCGGCATCGACATAGGGTGGATACTCCGACCCTGTCAGTATCTTGATGTCAGAGGAGCTGGGCACGACGATCTCCTCCAGGGTGGGTGTCGGATTCCCCCCCTCGATACACGGGACATAGAGCTCAACCCCCACGGGCACTGCGCTCGGGCTCGTCAATACCCCCGGATTATAGTCGAAAATCGACTGGTACGCCGTCGGGCGCCCATATGCGCGCTGCGCGATCTTCGACAGGTTATCCCCGCTTTTTGTGACGTAAACCTGATCACACCTTAGCCCTTGCGCATGTGCAATTGATCCGATCAATCCCGCAAGGGCCAACACGAATATCCCAAGTACCCTCATTATAGCCTCCTTGAAAAAAATAATAGTTTAATGGTTCAACATGGCCTGATTCGTGTCAACACGACAGGGCGTTCACGCCCGGTGTTTTGAAATGGCGTTCAATGCCCACGAATGCGTGGACAACACCCCAAAGACCGGGGCAATGGCGCAGCCGATATGAACCTCGCGCGATATCACGCCTGACGGCAGAATGCCGGTCAGCCACCCGCCTCGACAATCGCCTTGGCCAGCACCGGCACGGTCTGCTTGTTGAGGCCCGCGATGTTTATGCGGGAATCTCCGACCATGTATATGGCGTGGTCCTCGCGCAGCTTGTCGACGAGTTCGCCGCTCAGGCCGAGACGCGAGAACATGCCGCGGTGCTGCGCGACGAAGCCGTAACGGTCAGACCCGGTCAGGCGCTGCATTTCCGCGGCCAGCTGTTCGCGCAGCTCGAGCATCCCGCGCCGCACGTCCTCCAGCTCGGACATCCAGTCGGCGCGCAACTCGTCATCCGTCAGCACCAGTGAAACCAGCCGTGCGCCGTGATCGGGCGGGAAAGAATAATTCTGGCGGTTTAGATGGGCCAGGTTACCCTGAACCACCGTTTGCCGGGCCTTGTCCCGGCTCACGGCCATCAGCAGGCCGGTGCGCTCGCGGTAGATACCGAAATTCTTGGAACAGCTCGCGGCGATCAGCGTCTCGGGGCACCCCGCCGCCACGGCGCGCGTCGCCATCGCATCCGCGTCGAGCCCGTCACCGAAGCCCTGGTAGGCGATGTCGATCATGGGAACCGCGGCCTTGGCGTTGATCAGCTCGATCACCGCCTTGAACTGGGTGAGGTTCAGGTTGGCCCCGGTAGGGTTGTGGCAACAGCCATGCAACAGGACGATATCGCCCGCCGAGACTGCCTCCAGATCCTCCAGCATCCCGGCGAAATCCACCGCGCACGTCGTCGCGTCGAAATAGCGGTAGGGCACGGTTTCCATGCCCAGATGCTTGAGAATGCTCAGGTGGTTGGGCCATGTCGGGCTGGATACGAAGACGCGCGCGCCGGGGTTGGCCATCCTGACCAGCTCGAACGCCTGGCGCACAGCGCCGGTGCCCCCCGGCGTGGCGACCGCCGCCACCTCGTCGCGGCCGACCGCATCGCCCAGGACCAGCCCGGTCATGGCGTCGACAAAGGTCGGGTCACCGGCCAGCGCAGTGTACGCCTTGGTGGTTTCCTCGTCCCACCATTTACGCTCGGCCCGCTTGACCGCCCGCATGATCGGGGTGACGCCCTCGGCGTTCTTGTACACCCCGACGCCGAGGTCGATCTTATGCTCGCGCGGGTCCTCGCGGTACATCTGCATCAGTTGCAGGATCTTGTCGGCCGGCTGTTCGTTCAGCTTCTCGAACATTCATTCGTCTCCCGTGGCAACGGGCACGGTCGGGTATGCGCCCCATTCCGCCCAGGACCCGTCATAAAGCGCATGGTCGGTCTTTCCGATCCGTTCAAGCGCAAGGTTGATGATCGCGGCGGTCACGCCGGAACCGCAGGTGGTGATGACAGGCTTGTCCAGATCGGCGCCGGACTCTTCCAGGACACGCCGGAGGTCGTCCGGTGATTTCATCGTGCCGTCAGCGTTCAGAAGATCGCGGTAGTGGACGTTCCTGGAACCGGGTACGTGCCCGGCGCGCAGCCCGGGCCGCGGCTCGGCCTCCTCGCCGCGAAACCGCCCTGGCGAGCGTGCGTCCAGTATCTCGTAATCGCGCAGCTTGGACGCGGCCGCGACCTGCGTGACGTCCTTGACCAGATGGTTCTGGCGGCGGGCGGTAATGTGCCGGTCGCGCATGATGGGCGCCATGTCCTCGACCGGGCGGCCCTCGGCAACCCATTTGGGCAAGCCGCCGTCCAGAACGGCGACGGTATCCTTGCCCATCAGCCTGAACAGCCACCAAACCCGGGCGGCCGAGAACATCCCGTGCGCGTCGTAGACGACGACATGGTGCCCGTCGCCAACGCCCATGGCCCGCATCCGCGACATGAATTTCTCGACCGGTGGCGCCATGTGGGGAAGGTCAGAGCGGCTGTCGGAGATGTCATCGATGTCGAAGAACCGGGCCCCCGGGATATGGGCCCGCGCATACTCCGCCCGCGCGTCGCGGCCCTCGTCCGGCATGAACCATGTGCCGTCCAGCACGCGCAGATCCGGGTCGGACAGGTGTGCGGCCAGCCATTCCGTGGAAACAAGGGTCTTCGGATCGTCCTGTGCCATGTGGCCCCCGCGGCTCTGACTGTCATGTGCCTACATCCGCGGGCCGCGAAGGGCAAGACCGCGCGGCCGGCTGCATCCGTTGCCCGGCAGGGACGGGATCACCCGGTGTCAGGACCTTTGCGGAGGTGGACGTGCTACAGCAGCACGGCGACGGCCCCGCGGCCGGGGCGCGTTATTTCCAGACGCGGCAAACCGACAGCCAGCATACGGCAATCACGCCGTTTGACCATGCAGCAAGCCTGACGGTGGAGACCGTGGAGGGCACGCCCGTTGCCCGGCGCCACATGGAGTTTCGACAAAGCCGGGGCGGCACCAGTATCATCGACCGTTGGGATCTCGCGACGGGACACCCCAGAGCAATGGAGCTTCTTGCGGTGCGCAAGATCAGGCGGGCCGTCGCCTCGAACCTTGGAAAGCTCAAGCTCCTGCTAGAGACCGGCGCGGTGCAGCTCCAGGACGGTCGCCGCGTCTCGGTCGGACGGCTGGCGGCAACAGGGGCGGGCTGATCACCGCCAGATCATCGGTTTGTGCCTTGCAGCGGTAACGTGCGATCTGGCCGGTCCCGCGGTTGCGGCAAGGGGCACCGGCCGCGAACGCTCGCTACCCGTGCTCCTTGAGCAGGCGCTGTTTCTGGCGGTTCCAGTCGCGCTTGGCCTCTGTCTCGCGCTTGTCGGCCTTCTTCTTGCCCTTGGCGATACCGATCTTGATCTTGGCGATGCCGCGGTGGTTGAAGTAAAGCACCAGCGGCACGAGCGTGAGCCCCTTGCGCTGCGTCTCGTTCCACAGCCGCGCGAGCTCGCGCTTGGAGACCAGCAGCTTGCGCCGGCGCCGCTCCTCGTGGCCGAAGGTCTTGGCCTGCTCGTAGGGTGCGATATAGGCGTTGACGAGCCACAGCTCGCCGTCCTCCACCGCGGCATAGCTCTCGGCGATGTTGGCACCGCCCTGCCGCAGCGATTTCACCTCGGACCCTTCCAGCACGATGCCGCATTCGAGGTCGTCCTCGATCGCATAATCGAAACGCGCGCGGCGGTTCTCGGCGACCACCTTGTAGTTGGGGTTGTCCTTGCTGTTCTTAGGCTTGGCCATCGCTGTGTCCTATCGGCGGATGCGGTCGCTGTCCAGCAATCGACCAGATAAGGTGTCCCGGCACATCATGGAAGGCGGCTGGTACACCCGCGCCCGGTGCGCCGCCGCGCGCCTGCCCGTCAGCCCTGCGCGTCCCCTTCATCGTCTCGGCGGACAAACCCCGCGCGACCGACGCTGTCATAGGCCGCAAAGCCGGCGCGCCTGGCGTCCTTGACGGAATAGATGTTGCGCAGATCGGCCAGCCGCGGCGTGGCCATCTTGCGCGCGATGCGCTTCAGGTCGAGCGCGCGGAACTCGTTCCACTCGGTCAGGATCACCATCAGGTCGGCGTTGTGCACGCATCTATAGGGGTCGTCGGACCATACAACCCCGGGCAGAAGCGCCTCGCCCTCGTGCCGGCCCTGCGGATCGCAGACACGCACCTTGGCCCCGCCGCCCACAAGGGCGGGAACGATGGTCAGCGACGGCGCGTCGCGCATGTCGTCGGTATTGGGCTTGAAGGTCACGCCGAGCACGCCGATCGTCTTGCCGTTGAACGACCCGTCGCAGAGGTCGAGCAGCTTGTCGATCATGCGGCGCTTGATCTCCTCGTTGACCGAGATCACCTTCTCGGTGATCTGCATCGGCAGGCCCTTTTCCTGCCCGATGCGGGACAGCGCCTTGGTGTCCTTGGGAAAACAGCTGCCGCCATAGCCGGGCCCGGCATGGAGGAACTTGTTGCCGATCCGCCCGTCCAGCCCCATGCCCTTGCTGACAGACTTGATGTCGGCCCCGGTGCGCTCGCACAGTGCCGCGATCTCGTTGACGAAGGTGATCTTTGTCGCCAGGAAGGCGTTGGCCGCGTATTTTATCATCTCCGCCGACTCAAGGTCGGTGGTGATGATGGGAAACTCGCGCAGGTAGAGCGGGCGGTAGATTTCCGCCATCACGTCGCCCGCGCGTTCCGTCTGGACGCCGACAACGACGCGGTCGGGCTTCATGAAATCCTCGATCGCCGCGCCCTCGCGCAGGAATTCGGGGTTGGAGGCCACGTCGAATTCCAACTGCGGGTTCGCCTTTTTCACCGCCTGCTTGACCTGACGGTTCGTGCCGACCGGCACGGTCGACTTGGTGACGATCACGACGTAATCGCGGGCCGCGCGCGCGATTTCCTCGGCGGCGGCCATGACATGTGTCAGGTCGGCATGGCCATCGCCGCGGCGGGCGGGCGTTCCCACGGCGATGAACACCGCCCCGGCGCCGTCGATCGCCTCTGCCAGCCCGGTGGTGAAGGAGAGCCGCCCGGCCGCCACGTTCTTTTCCAGCAGGCGGTCGAGCCCGGGCTCGTAGATCGGCACCTCGCCGCGCTCCAGCCGCGTGATCTTGTCCGGGTCGCGGTCGACGCAGACGACATCATGCCCGAAATCGGAAAAGCAAACGCCCGACACCAGCCCGACATACCCCGTGCCGATCATCGCGATTTTCATGGGGTTCCCCTTTTGCCGCCCGACGTCATCTTTTTATCTTTTTGCGCCCGCGGACAGGCCGCGTCAATCGCACAGCGCGGGCACCGCGCGGCGGGCGTGCGCCTCCTTGGGCGGAAATCCACATATGGCGGGGTGCTTGCGATTGGACAGGCGCGCCGGGGACGGGTATTTATCCTGACGGGCGCGGGCCCGAGGCAGACCATAAACAGAAAGGATGCGCTGCATGGCCGACAAACTGTTTGGCACCGACGGCGTGCGCGGACAGGCGAACAGCTGGCCCATGACAGCCGAACTCGCGCTCAAGCTCGGGGCGGCGGCGGGCCGGTATTTCCGCCGGGACGGCAAGGATCACCGCGTGGTCATCGGCAAGGACACGCGCCTTTCGGGCTACATGATCGAGTACGCGCTGACGGCCGGGTTCACCTCCACCGGCATGAACGTGTTCCTGCTGGGGCCAGTGCCGACACCCGCAGTGGGATATCTGACCCACGGGCTGCGCGCGGATGTCGGCGTCATGATCTCGGCCAGCCACAACCACGCGCATGACAATGGCATCAAGCTTTTCGGCCCTGACGGATTCAAGCTGTCGGACGAGGCCGAGGCGGGGATCGAGGCGCTGATG
This sequence comes from Roseovarius salis, assembly GCF_044472985.1. Classification (NCBI taxonomy): domain Bacteria; kingdom Pseudomonadati; phylum Pseudomonadota; class Alphaproteobacteria; order Rhodobacterales; family Roseobacteraceae; genus Roseovarius; species Roseovarius salis. The sequence continues at coordinate 83,549 of NZ_JBISDG010000015.1, forward strand.
CAGAACGGGATCGAACTGGCCCCTCCGGACAGTATCGGCCGCGCCAAGCGGTTCGAGGACGCGCGCGGGCGCTACGTTGAATACGCCAAGACGACCTTTCCCTACCGCAGGCGGCTGGACGGGCTGCGCATCGTGGTGGATTGCGCCAACGGCGCCGCCTATCGCACTGCACCGTCGGTGCTGTGGGAACTGGGGGCAGAGGTGATCCCCATCGGGGTGGACCCTGACGGCTACAACATCAACGAGGGCTGCGGTTCCACCAACCCGCAGGCCGCGGCGAAGAAGGTGCTCGAGACCCGGGCCGATATCGGCATCTGCCTTGACGGGGACGCCGATCGCGTGGTGCTGGTGGACGAGCATGGCCGCGTGGCCGACGGCGACCAGATCATGGCGCTGATCGCCACGCGTTGGGCACGCGAGGGGCGGCTGGCCGGTAACACGCTGGTCGCCACGGTGATGTCCAATCTCGGGCTGGAGCGGCATCTGGAGGCCAACGGCATCGCGCTGGAGCGCACGCAGGTCGGGGACCGCTACGTGGTCGAGGCGATGCGCGCGGGCGGCTACGCGCTCGGCGGGGAACAGTCGGGGCATATCGTGATGACCGACTACACGACCACCGGCGACGGGCTGATCGGCGCGCTGCAGTTCCTTGGCTGCATGACCGAGACGGGCGCCCCCGCCAGCGAGCTGGCGCAGGTCTTCGAACCGGTGCCGCAGAAACTGGTCAACGTGCGCTACGAAAAAGGCAGGACGCCGCTGGCCGCCGACGCCGTGCAGGAGGCGATCGCGAAAGGGGAACAAAGGCTCGGCAGCGACGGCCGGCTGTTGATCCGCAAGTCGGGCACCGAGCCGCTGATCCGCGTCATGGCCGAGGCGGTCGAACCCGCACTTCTGGACGACGTGCTGTCAAGCGTGGTCGACGCGGTGCGCACCGCCAGTTGAGCGCGCCCGCGGACGGGATCAGCCGAAAACAAGCACCGTGTCGAGCGCATCAAGGTCGCTGTATCCCCTGAGCAGGATCGTGTCGCCGCTGTCGAGGCGCAGCTCGATACCGTTGCTGGTCAGGTGGGCGTGCTCCTCGACGAACTCCGTTGCGGCCATGGGTTCGTCCAGCATGTCGCTGCCGATCAACAGCACATCCTCGCCCGGGTCAAAGTCAGCAACCACGTCCGACCCGTCACCGGCACGGAATACGAAGACATCGCTGCCGGCATTGCCGGAAATGGTATCGTCTCCGCCACCGCCCCGCAGCCGGTCCGCGCCATCACCGCCGCGGATGACGTCGCCGCCAGCGCCCGCGCTTATCACGTCGCGCCCCGCGCCGCCGGACAGCAGGTCATCGCCGGCGCCGCCGATGAGCGTATCATGCCCGCCCTCGCCGCTGAGCGTGTCCGCGCCCGCCCCCCCGTTCAGCCGGTCACGGTCCGCGCCGGCGCTAAGCACGTCGTTTCCGCCCTCGCCCAGCAGCACGTCCCGCCCGGCTTCGCCGAAAAGCAGGTCATCGCCCGCGTCCCCCATGAGCGCATCCTGCCCGTCCCCTCCGCGAAGCGTATCGGCGCCCGTGCCGCCATTCATCCTGTCATTCCCATCACCGCCCCTGAGCGTGTCGCTACCGTCGACGCCCAGCAGCACATCGTTCTGATCGCCCCCGACGAGCAGGTCATCGCCGTCACCGCCCTTTAGCGTGTCGTTGCCCTGCTGACCGTTGAGCGTGTCGTTGTCAGCCGCCCCGATCAGGCGGTCGTCCCCGGCCCCGCCCAACATGCGATCTCGCCCGTCGTCACCGAACAGACGGTCCGCACCGGTCCCGCCCCTCATCACGTCGTCGCCACCGTGTGCCTTCAAGATATCATCGCCACTTCCCCCGACCATCAGGTCGCTACCACCTCCGCCGAGCAACCTGTCGTGGCCGTCACCCCCCAGCAAGTGATCGTTTCCGGCCGCCCCCATCAGCGTATCGTCGCCGCCGTTCCCCTCCAGCACGTCGTCGCCCACCTGGCCGGCCAGCAGGTCGTTGTCGCCTTCGCCAACGACCGTGTCATCACCGTCGCCGCCAAGGAGCCGGTCATCGCCCGCCCCGCCCCGAAGCGTGTCCTGACCGTCGTTACCGCGCATGCTGTCAGCCCCCGTCCCGCCGAGCAGCAGGTCGTCATCGACCCCGCCCAGCAGGACGTCACGGCCGGTATCGCCCACCAGCCGGTCATCCCCGGCGCCGCCGATCAAGCGGTCGTTACCCCCGCCGCCGCGGATGAAATCCGCGCCCGTCCCTCCGAACAGCCTGTCCGCGCCCGCCCCGCCGAACAGCCGGTCATTGCCCGCGCTGCCCTTGAGCAGGTCAGACCCGGCCTGACCCAACAGCTTGTCCCGGCCCCCGCCGCCGACGAGGATATCGTTGCCGCCGCCAGCCTCGATCGAATCGTTCCCGATCAGGCCGAACAGCCTGTCCTCGCCGGCGCCCCCGGCAAGCGTGTCACGCCCGCGCCCGCCGCGGAGGACGTCATTACCGGCGCCCCCCTCCAGCACGTCGTTGCCGCCGAACCCGGTCAGCGTGTCATCGCCATCGTTTCCGCGGATGGTATCGCCCTCGGCCGTGCCCGGTATTTCGTCGTCGCCGGGAGATCCGGTCAGAACGCCGGACTCCGACGGCAGGCGCCCGTGGTCGATGCTGAGATCCACCGCCGCGCGCACATCGTCAGGATCGAGCGGGGCCCCATCGGCACTCTTCAGGACGATGACTTCGTCCCGGTGACGTATCACCGCGCCGTCCGGTGTCTGCCGGATATCGAGACGGTTCGCATCGTAGAGAAAACGCATGCCCGACAGGTCGAGAACATCCCGGTCCGGGTCGAAATCGGTGATCCTGTCCCTTTCTCCGTCGCTGCAAAGAACGAAGCGGTCGGCCCCCTCACCGCCGGTCATATCGTTCACACCGGCACCATCCACGAGGATGTCGTCCCCCGCGCCGCCGGCGACCGCGGCACCGGCGTCAGAGGCGATCACCGTCTCGCCGCGGTTGGATATATCGGCGCTGAGCACGACGAGGCCCTCGCCATCCTCGGACGCCGCGAACACCCGGAGCTGCCCGCCTTCCACGGCGATTTCCAGCGCCGAGATATCCTCCAGCCCGGCCACGACGGTTCCCGCGATGCTGTCGACATGCACGAGGCGGCCATCGGGCAGCAACTCGAACAGGCTCAGCCCGCCATCGGCCCCGCCCGCGACGACGTATGCATGACCGCCGGCGGAAACCACCTCGACTTCCTGCACGTTGCCGAACCGCGATTCGCGGGTGTCGAGCACGTGATCGGTCGGGGTCAGGGCACCCGTCGCGTCCAGCCGCATCACGCTGAGGGCGCCGCTGGCCCCGTCCGCCGGGCCCGAGGCCACGATCACGTAATACTGCCCGCCGATCTTCGTGATCTCGACATCGGTCGGCACCATGATGCCCAACCCTTCGTCCGGGCCGATCTTTGTGCCGGCGCGCGGGCTGGCGCCGTCGAGATTATAGGATGTGATGCCCCGCTCGCCCTGGCTCGCGACCACCAGCACGTCACTCTGCCCGATACGTGCCGTCGCCACGTCGCCGACCGCCGCCGCGTGCGTCTGGTCGGTGTCGTTCACCACGCGCTCATTCACGAGCCTGCCGTCATCGGAGATCCCGTAGATGGCAAAGCCGTCCTGCCCCGTATGGGCGAGCACGATCTCACCCGAGACCGTCTGCGCCATGACCCCGGGGGCCGTCCCGAAACCGGCCCCGGCAACATCGACGGAATTGAAGATGCTCCCCGCGCCACTCAGCTCGTAAGCAAGCAGGCCATCCGTGACCACGCCGCTGACATGCACGGTTATCGCGTCGTCTTCGGTCATCGCGGTCAGGTTCGGCCCGGCCCCCGTCACGCCGGAGGCGACGAAGAATTCACCGTTCGCGTAACGCGGCAGGCCGGACGCGGGCACGGTGAAGACGGCCAATCCGCCATCCGCCCCCGCTCCAGATACCGACAGCAGGATCGGCCCGTCGGGGCCGACCACGTACTCCAGATCGCTGATCGCGATGTCGAGCGGTTCCTGGCCGGTCTTCACCGTTCCGTCGATGCGCAGCTCCATGCCCAATACCCCTCATCCACGCGCAGGAGCATGTTCGGCTCCGTACAAGGCCACTCGGGGGAGGCATTTTGGCAACAGGGTGGAGCACGCCGATATATTTAATAGAGCTGTGCCGTTTCTCTTGACGCTTCGTTCAGAAAGCGGGTTGAATCATGGATCAAGGGGTGGCCGGTCACGAGATCGCCGCCCGGTCGGTCACGCGCCGCCAGTCGGTGCCATCCGAAAAGGCCAGCACCGCGCCCCCGGCCTCGTCCGACACGAAGAT